>NZ_DIMV01000064.1:0-94653 GCF_002425715.1 Mesotoga sp. UBA5557 | reverse complement strand
TCACTTCTTTGCGTGAATACATTGGGAGGAGTGCTGAAGATCAGATATAGTCGGAAAGCTCCGCTTCAATTTCCGTCAGTGTCTTGTTTTCAAGTATTGAAATTCTCATCGCGATCGGAGGATGTGTGCTCCACAAGGATGCGAAGAAGGAGGTCTTATTGTTTATCCTCCTCTTCAAAGGATCTGATATGAATAGATGAGCGGTCGCCACATTTGCTGTCTGGAGTTTCGCAGAAGTCGTTGCAATCTTTCGGAGAGCTCTCGATAGTCCTTCGGGATTTCTAGTCAATTCGACGGCTCTCGCATCAGCAAAGTATTCTCTTGTTCTCGAGACAGCAAGCAACGAGAGTCTTCCAGTAAAGGAGAAGAGTGCGCCAAGCCCTGCAACTGCCGCAAGAAAAGCGATTATAGGCAGAGCAGAGTTGTCGTTCTTCTTTGAGGAGCGTTTTGACCTTGTAGCCGCTCCAATAGCGCCGTACCGCAGGTAAGTGATAAGTGCCCTAAAGGCAAGCAATTGAACAATCACAACCGCACCAAGAAGCGCAGAGATCAGTGTCATAAGGAGAACGTCCTTATTTACTATGTGACTAAGTTCGTGGCCGATTACGCCGGAGGTCTCCTCACGATCGAGATTCTTCAAAAGTCCGCTAGTTACGCAAACGACGGAATCTTCTTGTCTCCTTCCGGTAGCGAATGCATTAATAACCGAGTTATCATCAATCACAAATAAATCCGGAGGTTTCCCCATTCCAGCTGCAATTGAGAGTTCATCTACGATGTTCTTGAGCTGTCGTTCCTCTGGATCGTTCATTTTGAGAGGGCGCGCTTTTACTGATTTCAAGACGATCTCTTTTCCTGAGGAGAGAGAAATAAGAATCTGTATTAGGGCAACGGAGAGGAAAACAAGAGTGAATATAGGTAGAATACCGAAGATCAAGTCTATTATCAGGCCGAATACAACCATCATGGCAAGAAAGACCATCACGAGAATGATGGTCTTTCTGACATTCTTCCTGCCTTCTTCGTAGAAATCTACTGTAAAAGACATAGCTCTCAGAAGGAAAGATCTACTTTGGGAGCTTCTTTTTCGGCCTCTGTCACTTCAAAGAGAGGAAACGATTCAAATTTACCCCCAAAGAAGCCAACAATGGCGTTATTCGGGAAGATCTCGATCTTTGTATTGAACTTGGTAGCAGAATCATTGTAGAACTGTCTTGCGTAAGAGATCTTGTTCTCGGTACTGGTCAATTCTTCCATCAGCTGTGATACATTTGTGTTTGCTTTCAGATCAGGGTAATTCTCGACTACTGCAAGCAGTCTACCGAGCGCGCCGCCAAGTTCTTGTTCTGCCTTGATCTTGTCTCCCACACCTTGAGCTGAAACAGCTTTTGCTCTCGCTTGCATTACTTTTTCCAGAGTTTCCTGTTCAAATTTCATGTAACCTTTCACAGAGCTAACAAGGTTCGGGATTAGATCATGTCTTCTCTTGAGCTGAACATCGATCTGCGACCATGCATTTTCGACCCTCTTTTTTAGGGTGACTAAATTGTTATATACCCCGATGAGCCATAGAGCTAAGACAACAATAATTCCAATTACAACGAAAAGGATGACCATTCAATCACCTCCAACTTATGGTAATTATACAGTATTATCTTTGTCAATCATCGCTGCTAGTGATCCGGTGTTCTGCACAACTCTGTAACTATGTGTAACGGGTATCATATCTTTGGTCGTTTCTCCCGATAGAACAAGGTAGGTGTCAACTCCCGCTCTCAGTCCGCACTCAATATCTGTGTAGAGCCTATCTCCAACCATAACCGTCTCTTCAGGTGAGCAACCGAAGTCTTTCATGACCATATTGAGTATCGTTGGATCCGGCTTTCCGACTATTTGATCAGGTTTACGACCCGTAGATGTCTCGAAGAGGCTAATAAGACTTCCAACATCCGGTACAGGGCCTTCTTCGGTAGGACAGTTAATATCAGGATGACTTGCAATGTATGGAACACCTCTTCTTATGAAGAGAGCGGCCTTCCTGATCTTTTCGTAAGTAATCTCTGTGTCGTATGTCAGAACGAGAACATCAGGATTACTTTCATCGAGGACTATCCCCTTATCTAAAAACATCTTCCGGACTGAATGCGTTGACAACAGATACACCTTCTTGCCAGGAAAGCAGTTCTTGAGGAGACTTACAGTAGCCTCCCCGGATGTGTAGACCTCGAATAGTCTCCTTTCGATGCCCATTTTCACCAATTTTCTGATATATTCTTCAGGAGTACGTGATGAATTGTTGGTTAGAAACACGAGTCTTGAATTGTGTCTGTAGATGGCCCTGGCGAAATCCAGACTGCCTGGTAAAAGATGCTCGCCCAGGTAGAACGTTCCATCCATATCTGAAACGAAGAGTCTTTTGTGTTTGAGCATCTCTTCCTCCATTTTTCCAGCTGTTTTCATATGCAGAGTATAATACAAAGGGTGAGATGAAATGAAAAGGAAATTCGAAAGAAAGTACTTCTTTATCATATTCATGATAGTCAGCGGATTTTTTATGTTCATTGCCTTAGGAAATGGCTTCTGGAGGGAATCAGCTCCCTACAAGATCGATTCGGTTGAAATCAACGCCAGACTGAATGATCAGGGGGAGCTTCTCGTTGAAGAGCTTTCAGTTTATACGCTATCTCGCAACAACAGGACAGCGACTAAGAAACTCCATTTATCATATCCCTCGGTTCTCAACTCGTATTCTATTGAGGTTTCCCAGGGAACCGGTGTTGTCAGAGAGATATCGTCATCTCCCGGCGGCTTCGATGCGAGGATCTTTCTTGAACAAGAAGTCACCCAGTTTCTGATGACAACTGAATACAGTTTATCCGGTGTTGTCGAGATAGGAACGGATATCGCCGTGTTGAGCTATAGATTCTGGGAACCAAACTCAGATGCCATGACCAGAGACATCTCTCTTTCCATAGAGTTACCCGAGGCCATAATCTCTAGGATAACAAAGGACGATATCTCTGTCAGGCCCTATAAAGAAGCCAGGGTGGAGATAGAAGGAAACTCCGTGAAGCTTCGAATGAAATCTGTTCTTTCAAATGCATCGGGCGAAATCAAGATCTCGTTTCCAAAAAACATTGCCAGTACTATGCCAAACGCGGTGAGTACAACCGTAAGCAAAAGTTCGATTCGCAAGGAACACGAGATAGCCATGTTCCAGCAGGCTTTTCTTTCGGGTTTGATCGGGTTTCAGATAGCAGTTCCTTTCTTCGTCTTATTCTTCACGTTTATCCTTTTTGGAGTCGAGCCTCAGGTTAAGTCGGAAATTGGTTATAGAATCTACGATGTACCGGGCTATATTCTTAATGCAGTAATAAGGAATCCATTCCAGGAAGTGGATCACAACGGCTTCCTTGCAACGATTCTTGAGATGCACAACAGCGGAGAGATATTTATCGGTGAGAATTCTATATCCGTGAAGGCAACTCATAATGGAATCCCAACGCAGCAGCAATGGGCGCTTCAGGCCATCAAGTCTCTAAAGAGAAATGAAGACGGTTCAATAGAGATTCCTGATGCTGAAAACAACAGCGTTTCGCTCAACGAATTCAGGGAACATTATAGTCTTTGGCAGAAGAATGCGATGCGCAGCGTGAAGTCAGGAAGATTCTATGAGTACCTCGGTTCTACGGTCATGTCGGTTTTTTCGATCTTCTACTTAATCATCTGGTCCATGATACTGAAGTTTCTCTTTGGAAACTGGCAGATATACCTCTCCTTTCCAGATGAATCTCTCGTGCTGTCAATAGTTCTCTATGCAGACTGGTGCCTGGGATGGCTTCTTCTAGTTGTCCCGAAGAGGATTTTCGCAAGATGGACGCCTTCAGGGAGACTGTTCTATATGGAATGGAAGAAGTCAGAGAAGGATCTTCTTTCAAAGCCCTCGCTTAACAACGATGATTTGTCAAAGCTTGTAGCTATGG
The DNA here is from genome assembly GCF_002425715.1 of Mesotoga sp. UBA5557. Lineage (NCBI taxonomy): Bacteria > Thermotogati > Thermotogota > Thermotogae > Kosmotogales > Kosmotogaceae > Mesotoga > Mesotoga sp. UBA5557. The sequence goes on along the minus strand of NZ_DIMV01000064.1, from coordinate 90,670 downwards.
GGCATCTGCAGAATCTGATTGCCAACAGACAGAAGGTAAACGAACAACAGCTTTCAGTACTCCGCCAACTGCAGAAACTCGAACTGCTTCTTGATAAAGCGAAATCCTGATAACTTCTCCCGAATGAATACATGTCTCCCTAAATCGAGCAGTTGACAATTGTAGCAGAAATATTCTATAATTTACTTACTAATACCCCTAGGGGGTAAATGGAGGTGTGGATTTCATGAGCGCAAAGGTAGTTGTATATTCTACTCCCACATGTCCCTGGTGCAAGAGAGCAAAGGACTATTTCAGGGCAAACGGAATTGCTTTTAAAGACTATGATGTAAGCAAGGATAAAGCCAAAGCGGAAGAAATGGTCAAGAAGAGTGGGCAGATGGGTGTTCCGGTGATAACAATAGGAAGCCAGGTTATTGTAGGATTTGACAAGGGAAAGATAGACGGCCTTCTGGGTATCCATTAACTGAAGAAGCGATTTCACGGCGGGCATTAGCCCGCTTTGTTTTTTTGTCAACGGGGTGCTATTCTCTCAATATAGAGCAAAAAGCATATATGTACATTGCTGGAGGTGTTGAGTTGAAGAGGTACTTTGTTGCGCCTGGTAGGATTAATATCATTGGAGAGCATACTGATTACAACGAAGGGTTCGTAATGCCAGCCGCGATTGACAAATATGTTCTTCTGTCAATTGAGAAGAATGGTAACGGTCGGATTCACCTGAGCTCCATGGGAAGAAAACCGGTGTCATTCGAAGAAAGTGTTATTGAAAAGACAGGTGACTGGAGCGATTATCTAAAAGGAATAATCTGGATCTTGAAGAATAAGCTTGACGCCAAGTTCGGGGGAATGGATATTGATATTCGCTCCAGCCTTCCTGAAGGAGCAGGTCTCTCGAGCTCTGCCGCTTTAGAGGTTGCCTTGATAGTAGCACTGAACTCGGTTTTTGATCTAAAGCTCAGCGAAACTCAGTTGTACAATTATGCTCAGGAAGCAGAGAACGATTTTGTCGGAGTCAAGTGTGGAATTATGGATCAATTCACGGCGGTAATGGGACGTAGGAACAAGGCGATATTCCTTGATACTCTCAAGATGCAATATGAGTATGTCCCCCTGGAACTGGGCGACTATACGCTTCTTGTGTTCGATTCAAAGGTACATCATTCTCTTTCAAGAGGCGCGTATAATTCAAGAAGAGAGGAAGCACGAAAGGCTCTTGAGATTCTTGGCAGGAGTAGCTATCGCGAAGTTTCAATGGTTGATCTGTTTCCGAACAGAGGAAAAATGGGTGATCTCTATTATAGACGAGCTTTGCATGTTGTTTCAGAGAACATGAGGGTTCTGGAGTCAATGAAGATTCTATCAAACTCGAATTTTGAAAACCTTGGCAGGCTTCTCATACAATCTCATGAATCTCTGGCTCTTGACTATGAGGTTACTTGTGAAGAGACTGACTTCATTGTTGATACGCTTAGAGAGATGAAGGGCGTATCGGGTGCAAGAATGATTGGAGCCGGGTTCGGTGGATCGGTACTCGCCCTTTGTGAGAAAACCGAGGAGAAGAAGATAGTTGAAGTGGTGAAAACGAGATATAAAGAGAAGTTTGCGATAGATATCGATTGTTACGAAGTAAGGCCCTCGGATGGTGCAAGGGAAGTTGAAGCCTCTTTCCCTTTGTGAGAAAGAAAGTCTGACTTAAATGGACTTATCCCAGTTCTGTTGCTTTGAACGGTTTTGCGAAGGAGGATGATATGAACATTAGACTAGGCGTTGTAGGAGCGGGAATCGCCTCAAGGGAACTTCATCTTCCCGCCTTAATGGAGCTGAAAGATCTATTCACAATTACTGCTGTAAACAGCAGAACAAGAAAGAAGGCTGAGGAGTTCGCCGATCTCGTTGGAGGTAAAATCAAAGTCTTCGATTCTTATGAAGAGATTCTTTATTCCGATGATGTCGATGCGATTGTCCTTGCAGTGCCAATTGCCCTCAATCCCGAAATGATCGTAGCTGCGAGAACGGCGGAGAAACCAGTTATTTGTGAGAAACCTATTGCCGCGTCGGTGAAAGAAGGACTTTCTCTGTTGAATCTTCCGGGGAATTCACCTGTCTACATCGCAGAGAATTACAGACACATAGAAGTTTACACTAAGGCTTCCGAATTTGTGAGGGAAGGAAGGATCGGCAAACCAATCATATTCAGTTGGCTCAAATGGGTAGATTTCGGACTGGATAACAAGTATGTTCAGACTAAGTGGAGGCAAGCCCCGAAACATGTGGGGGGATTCATTTCTGACGGTGGCGTTCATGACATTGCGGCCTTGCGAAAAATCCTTGGGAATGTGAGAGAAGTTAGCGGATTTTCAGAGAAGAATCTCGATTATCTTGGTGCGGAGAACTCAGTGGTCTTCAATATGACACTGGGAGACGGAGTGATTGGGAACTACTCGGTTGTATATGGTGCTCCGGCCACTCTTAACAGACTCGAGATCGTTGGAACAGAAGGCCTGTTGCGTGTTGACAAGGATGAAGCGACAATCGAAATCGAGGCTCACGGTCGAGAGAAATTCTACGCAAATAACAGTGATGGATTCGTTGAGGAATTTGCTGATTTCTACAGAGTCATTAAAGGTCAGAAGAATTCTCTCGGCTCTATTCGGGAGGCAATCCTTGATCTGGCGACCGTTGAGGCCGGATTGATTTCTGCAAATGAGAAACGAGTAGTGATTGTGGACTCATTGATAGTAGAGAGTTGATGGGAAGATGACTGGCTTCAATACTAGAGCTATTCATAGTGGCGAAGAGCAAAAAGTTTGCGACGCCGTAACAACTCCAATTTTCCAGACTTCGAACTTCCTGGCAAATGACGACAAGTATCTCAGCGAAACCTCAGAGACCTTATATACAAGGGTCGGAAATCCGTCGATAGGAGTTTTAGAAAGGAAGCTGTCCGATCTTTTCGGAGGAAAAGGCGGAGTGTTCTTTTCATCGGGAATGGGCGCTATCACTACGGTATTTCTCACTTTTCTCAAGTCAGGGATGAACTTGGTGATTTCGAAAAACGTTTACGGAGGGACTCAGAGTCTTATCGCGGAACTACCCGGCATGGGAGTAGAGGTCAGGAGATTTGACCAGTCAAAGTTAGAAGACCTTGAGAATCTTGTCGACTACAATACCGCTATCGTGTATGTTGAGTCAATGGCAAATCCGAACCTGGTCTTATCGGAAATCGAAAACATATCAAAGATAACAAAGAAGAGCGGAGCGCTTTTGATAGTCGACAATACATTTCTGTCTCCCTACAATTTTAGGCCGCTTGAACATGGTGCCGACGTAGATATCCAGAGTCTGTCTAAGTATGTGAATGGCCATTCCGATGTCATTGCGGGCTTTGCCGCCTTCAGCGAAGGCGATTCTGAGAAGCTTGTTAGACAGAAAATGATTAGGTTGGGCACGAATGGAGCTCCATTTGATGCTTTTCTGGTCAGTCGTGGAGTGAAGACTCTTGGTCCCAGAATGGAACTGCATAATAAGAACGGGGAAGAAGTAGCGGTTTTTCTCTCGAAAAGTCCAAAAGTGCGTAGAGTCTCTTATCCTTCTTTGATGAACACTAAACCTAGCTGCTTTGCAGATTGCAAAGGCTTTGGGGGAGTCGTGTATCTTGAGCTGGAGAATCTGGAAAAAGCGAAAAGATTCATAAGAAGCAGCAAGCTCTTTCTAGAAGCAACAAGTCTGGCCGGAGTCGAATCACTTGTCACGATACCTGTTCTCACCAGTCACTCTTCATTTACAGATGAACAGCTTAGTGAAGTGGGTCTATCCAAAGGAGGGGTAAGGCTTTCGGTGGGGATCGAGGATGTTGAAGATCTTCTGGAAGATCTAGGTGCAGCTCTTGAAGCAATCTAGGAGCAACCAAGAAAATGAATGATTCTGTTCTTTGTACCTGCCCCGAGAAAGAAAGGAACCCGGCGTCTGAAAGAGCAAGAAAAACCGACAACCAGAATTGGAGTCATAAACGTCTTTCCTCTCAGCATCAGTAATGAAACCGCGATTCAACTTGTTTTCTTGTTGGCCTATAATAGACAACAAGGTTGTGAGGTGATTTGAAGTGTTGAAGATAAGAATCGCGGGAATAGAGGAGCTGTTCCTTAGCAGCGCGAGAGAGTTCAAGATAGAGAGAGAAAACCTTGTCCTTATCTATGGCTTTTCAAACCTTCCAGACTCATCGGGAGTTTTGCTCAGAGTCTCAATTCGCAACGAAGATCCCTCTCCTAAGAAAGTTGGCAAGATCGATCTAATCGAAATCCAGGATGTTAGTGAGCCCGTTTACTACAACAACTGGCAGTCATGGTTCCCATTCAAGGCTTACTGGGAGCGACCATTAGTGGATTCGTTTGTTCAGTACGCAGATTCTCAAGGAATAAGTCTCTTTGCCGCCTCCCCAATACCTGAGCTCCTTAGGAAAGGGCAAAGACCTAGTGATTACTTCATTGCCACCGACGAGCTCCTTGTAGGTTTTGTCTCGAATCAATTCACTCACCAGTATTTCCTATGGGACGATGAGACCTTGAGCATCATTGGTTCAGTGGATCTCTTCGGTACTGAACTTGCATCGGGCGAGTCAATAGAACTCGAAGAGATGGTTATTCTTGGTAATAAAAGCCTCTGGACTATGCTTGAAAAGTATGCTGATCTCATAAAGCAGAGTAATGAGGTTGAGTTTAATGAGTTTGAAGGGATAGGTTGGTGTAGTTGGTACCACTACTTCACCGACATAACTTTCGATGAGTTGTCGAAGAATGTGAAGCTTCTTGCCGAAATTCGAGATCGCGAGAAAATCGATTACAGACTGGTTCAGCTTGACGATGGTTACGAAAAGGAAATAGGCGACTGGCTGACGACCAACTCCAAATTTCCGGACTTGAAAGAAATCGCTTCTGAAATTAGGGGAAAAGGCTTCAAAGCGGGACTGTGGATAGCCCCATTTTCTGCTTCCGAATCCTCAAGGCTGTTCAACGAGCACAAAGAATGGTTTGTAAAGAACAGTGATGGCAATCCCAGAGTAGCATACAGAAATTGGAATAAGCAGATTTTCGCTCTTGACACGACTAATCCAGAAGTTCTACTTCACCTCGAAAGGCTTATAAAGACAATAAGGAGTTATGGCTTTGACTATTTGAAAATAGATTTTCTCTTCGCTGGTGCGATTCCTGGAGGGCGCTTCAACGAATTCTTAACACCGGTTGAGGCGTATAGAAGTGGAATGCAGACAATTAGAGCTGCTGCCGGAGATGATTGCTTCATTCTTGGCTGTGGAGCTCCTCTGCTTCCCTCAGTAGGTTATGTTGATGGTATGAGAATCGGGTCCGATACTGCGCCCGAGTGGAATGGGGAAACGATGGATATAGGAGTTCCGAGCGCAAGGTACAGCTTGAGAAATGCCTACACAAGGTCCTTCATGCACCGCAGGCTGTGGCTGAATGATCCCGATACGATTGTTTTGAGGAACTGCGGACTTACCGAAGAAGAGAAGCGAGTATTTGCATTATCTGTGGGTTTACTTGATGGAATGATGCTTACCAGTGATGACATGTCTCAGGTTGGCCGCGACGGGATTTCTTTGCTCATGGAAGCGATGCAGCTTAGGGGAGGAGAACCCAGGGTCTTCCTTGACGGCATGAACGGAGTCTTCGCAACCTGTACGAGAAATGCACCCGTCTATGACGTCACCTCTTTCGTGAATCTTACCGATACACCTCGGCACTCAATTAAGCTCAAGAAGATGTATCAGGATTGGTCAGGCGTAATTCCTTCCGTTATGGAAGTTGAACTACCTCCCCGAAGCATATGGATAGAAAAGCGAGAAGCACGAGAAGGTTTAGAATGAGCCGCCTGAATCAACTACCGACAATAACCTCGGTTATGGTTGAATAGTTGACGGGACTTTAGAACTCGATATCAAGAGTTGTCGGCAGAAGCCAGTTCACCGCTCTCGTTCCTAACAAGAATCCAAACTGTTATAGCAGGGATCTCTACTGTGTGCTGATCAATTACCAGTATTCTTCCGGAAAGATACTCAAAGAATTCGCCACTTGTCGAAGGACTGAAGGAGACGCTTTCTCGTGATGGATTAACTACAACAATTACTTCATCCTGATCGTTCCATCTTCTGTAAGAGAGAACGGGGCCACTGGTTGTCATGACTTCATATTCTCCGGTACGAAGAGATTCGTGAGACTCTCTAAGCTCTGTTAGCTTCTTGTAGAATTCGTAGATTTCCCAGTTCCATCTCTCTTCGTCCCAGATCATGGGAGCTCTGTTCTCCGGATCCTTTCCCCCCTTCATTCCGATTTCGTCTCCGTAGTAAATTACAGGGCTGCCGATGAAAGTCATCTGAATTGCCACTGCTATCTTCAGAAGATCAACCTGATTGAAGGCAAGGGTAAGAATTCTCTCGGTGTCATGGCTGTCGAGAATGTTCCAGAGAGAATGCAGAGTCTGAGGCGGATAAGCGTTGAGATACAGATTAGTCATAGCTGCGAACTTTGCAGCAGAGTTTCCCGCTCTGAAAACATACTCCACAACCGCATCCTTAAAGGGGTAGTTCATAACCGAATCAAAAGACTTGCCTCTAAGCAGTGCTCTGGCGTCTCCCCAAAATTCCGCGACAAGCAATTTTTCTTTGTCTAACCCCTTCACAAGTGGTCTGAAGAAATCACTCCAGAATAGAGGGTCAACTTCCGTTGCAACATCGAGACGCCAGCCACCGATTCCTTCAAGATCGTACTTGCGTACAAGTTGTTCCACGTAAGCCTGCCAGCCTTCGTTGAGGCTGTTTATCTTAGGCATATATGCGTAGCCGTTCCATCCCACATATGTCATTGCCCTATCCTGGATCTTCCTTATTGGAAAGCGTTTGACAAAATACCAGTCCTTGTAGGGGGAAGTCTCCTCTCTTTCACGGAGATCTTTGAAGGCGAAGAAGTCGTAGCCGGTATGATTGAAGACTCCATCCAGAATCAATTTGATGCCAGAATCTTCTGCCAGTGAAATGAGCTCCTCGAAAACATAGTCGTCGCCGAAATTGTCATCGATCTTCAGGTAGTCTTCAGTATCGTACTTGTGACTCGAAGGGCTTTCAAAGATCGGGTTCAGGTATATCGCATTTACTCCCAGCTCAAGAATGTGATCGAAACGATCGATGATCCCTTTGAGGTCTCCTCCGAAAAAGCCATCGCCGCCGAGGTTGGCGAAAACAGGATCAGAATTCCACGGCTGAACTCCAACAGGATCGTTTCTGGGATCTCCATTTGCGAATCTCTCAGGAAAAATCTGATAATAAACGGCTCCCTTTGACCATTCCGGAAGATCAAAATATGTTATGGGAAGCCTATCTTTCTCGAAAATGAATGGAAGACGTAACTCTTGGCACAGTCCGAGAGAATCGAGGACCACTGAGTTGTCTCCATCCTGTATCTCGAAGTAATACTCCAAGTTTTCAACTTTTATCCTGTCTGTACGATAAAAGCTATCTTTGCCGAAGTCGCGTAGATACTCTAGATTGTAGCGATTCCCATCGACAATTAGACTGAGCTGATAAGTAGTTCCAATAGGAAGTGAAACGGCAAAGTAGAATTCATTTTCGTTTACCGGGTTGAAGTAATCTCTGTCGCCAACACTGTGTCTGGCAAAGTCTTGCTGGTCTCCAAGGTTTTCTACTCTTAACACTGATAGTTCTGCTCCATCTTTGTACGACTTGTCAGGATTCCTTTGGTCAAGAAAAGTCGCATCTTCTGTGGAATAGTAGTAATGATAGAGACCTGGCTCAATATTAACTTCTGCTGACCACCAATTGTTATCGAGTCGAGACATATTCAGTTCCAGTGAACTCTCAATGATCACTACTGAGGGTGTTGAATCTGCAGTAGTAAGAAAGGATACTCCTCTGGCAATTGTCATTGCCAAGACGAAAACCGTAGTAACGACGCTCTTCATTTTCATCATTTCGACCCCTCCTTGATTTTCCTCTTCGACAGCGCGTTGGCCCCCCATACTCCGAAGAGAATAAGAGCTACTCCAAACATCTGAATTGGTCCGAATCTTTCTCCCCTGAAAATCACGCCTGCGAAAAGAGATACAACTGTTGAAAGGTAGACAAAGACGGTTGAGCGCGATGCTTCAAGCTTGGACAGCATGAAGTTGATCAAGAAGAATGCTCCGACCGACGATAATGTGCCGAGGTAAAGCGCAGCAATGGCGACACCAGGCTGAGCAATTCCGCCGATATAGAACAAAAACTCTCCTCTTGACAAAGACAATATAAGTGCGATTACGGTGAAAGAGATGAAGCCCATCGTCATCATATGATATGTGATCTCCCATGAACTAAACCTGACAGAGGCTTTTCGCGAGAGAATGTTATAGAAGGCTGCCGAGATTGTGCTGCCTATCAAAATGATCGGCCCCAGTGGACTGCTTCCTGAGGAAATCCCCTTTCCGGCGGTTATCAAAGTTATGCCAAATAGCGCAGTCACAACTGAGATTATCTGAGGAGCGGCAAGTCTCTCCTTAAGAAATATCCTGGCGAAAATCAGTACGAATATTGGAATTGTCGAAAGGAGTATTCCAGCTTCGGATGAAGTGGACAAAGAGACCCCAACATTTTCGAAGATGAAGTACATGACCGGTTGAACAAGGCTGAGAAGAAGAAGGTCTTTAAAAACTGCTCTGTAGGGTCTGATTCTGACGATACCAAACAATCTAAACAATGAAATAGTCAGAAAGGCAACAGAAAATCTGTACGAAAGAAAGTACATGGGATTTGTATATTCAAGTGCGTTCTTCGTAAATAGAAAGGAAAGACCAAAGATAACTGAAGAACCGATTCCTGCAAAATATGCCAAGAGACTATCTCTTTCTATCTCTGCCATAAAGCACCTCAACCAATAATAGCACTGCGATGAAGTAACCGGCAACCTTAGGGCCTTGTCGCCTTTGCATAGTCTATAATAGTAGTGATCTCCTTTTCAAGAAGGCGGTGTTGTTTTGTTCAGAAGATATATTCTGTTTTTTGTTCTGCTGATTTCGGTCATCGTAAGTGGATATTCATTCAGAGATCTGGACTGGTTGAAGCATGAATCAGAGCACTTTGTTTATATATACCATAACGAAGTGGCCGGTTCGGTTTCCCAAATTGAAGAGATTGCAGAAAATACCTTCCTTGGCTTGAGTGAATTGTTCGGAAACCCTTTCAGAGACAAGATCTCCATATTGATCGGAGGCTATGAGGATCGGTCAAACGGTCTGGCAAATCCAGTCATGGAATCAATCTACATAATGACGATCGGTCTCGACTATCCCTACAGAAATGACGGCTTCTGGTTGGAAGAAGTGATCGCTCACGAACTTAGTCATCTTTTTCAGATGACCGCAACAACTCAAGTTGGAAACTTTCTGAGAAACTATTTCTCAAGACTTTACCTTCCTAACGCCCTTCAGCCCATGTGGTTCACCGAAGGCTTTGCGCAGTTAGGGAGCGAACTTATTGGAGACCTTTATGAGTACGATTACAGACGCTTGCCTTTTCTTTGGGATCAACTTGACAGAGAGGACCCCTTTCTCGAGGAGACCGTAGTATCCGGTCACAGCGGCATCGGGGGAGAGGCCTATTACAATTACGGCTATGCGTTCCTGACATTTCTATATGAGACCTATGGCTTTGAAAGCATTCAGGAATTGGTCAGGATAAAGTCGGGGATTCTTGGATTTGCCGGAATTGATTTTTCTTTTGAGAGAGTATATGGTAAAAGCTATCAGGAGCTAAAGGCGGAGTTTATCGATTTTGAATCGGAAAAGTGGAAAGGAGTAGAGACTCCATCTATCCACAGACTCTCTTCGGATATCGGGGAATTTGTCAGTCACTACAGATCAAAGACCTACGCGAATAGACTGTATTATATTGGGTTTGATAGAGAGCAAAGATACTACACGCTATATAGGGAAGACACCGAAATTCTCAGAACCAGCATGGAGATCATTGATTTCGCTGTTTTTGAGAATGAAATTGCATTGTTGCTTTTTGAGAAGGAAGTCTCCGAAACAAGGCTTTACTTCTTCAGGGAAGGAAGGCTTGAGCGAACGAAGTACTCCCACCTTGTCGGAATCGATTTCGCCGGAAAAGATCGTCTAGCAATTCTGAGGAATAGTTTGGGGACTATGTCTGTGGAAATCCTCTCACTTCGAAATGAAAGGGTGACGACGATATTCGCGGCAATAGACCCGGAAATGCAGATCACTAGCGTCAGAGCATCTCAAGATGGTGCGCTCGTAGCGTTCAGAGTCAATATGCGCGGAAACAAGTATATTGCATTCTACTCATCGGGTTTCGATGCCCCTTTAATGTACAAAATCGATAAGGACTTCTCACTTGGAAGCTGGACTTCAGGCGGATTTCTTATTTCGGTGGAGAACGGATTTGGCAGCAGTGTTTATCTTGTCACATCTGAAGGCGAGATGACAAGTCTTGCCACCTTTCCCAGGTACGTCAGAGATCCTGCCAGAACAAGAGAAGGAATTGTGGCTGTCGGTCAGGTCAAGGGAAACAAGTTGTTGTACTCAGTTGAATCAAAGACCACTGAGTTCAAGCTCAAGGAAACGAGTGTTGAGATGCGAGTTCCTGAGCCATTAGAAGGCGAGAAATACGAAGGTTTCACAAGTTGGAGATTTGTGTCTCCCATTCCTTACAAGGGTCTGTCTTTGCTTTTTTCCGATCTTACATTTCACAACCATCTGATTGCCGGTGGATCTTTCGACTTTGGGACAATGCTTCCGAGCCTCCACCTCGAACTGTGTAGTATTGACTACACGCCCGTTGATTTCACCCTTTCGTTCGAGTTTTCGGATCTCAATGTCGAAGCTTCTTTGGAGGCTTATCGTCAGTATGTCATTAATCCCAAACTTGCTTTCGGCTGGAAGGCCGAGCTCAATTATCCCCTGCAAGTCTCGGGATCAATTAACGTTGTTCTTCAGGATTCATCTGTGCTTTACGGGGGTCAGGCATCACTGAAGACGAATATTGCCGTTAGGGATACGCAGACGGCAACTTCAAATCTTGTGGACGTGGGGATAAGAGTCGATTTTGACTGGAAGAAAAACGGATTTGCATTAGATTCAGCTATCTTTTCTAGGGTGACTTTCGGAGAAGATCCATCTCTAGTACCGGTTGAGCTATGGGATTTCAGGGACGATTCCAACATAGTCGTTGGCCTTTCAATCTCGTCTGACTACACTATTTCGAGGAGAGGGTTCAATCTTATTAATCTTGTTCACCTTTCTGAGGAAGGAATTGGAGCGAAGATCGATACGTTGATAGGAAGGAGCTTTTCCTGGAGACTGGCTATATATAAGTTTGAGACGGTCTACCTTTACGCAGCTTACCCAATGAAAATAAAAGCAGGAATCATGCTTGAAAGCATGAGACTCCTGCCCTACATAGATTTCGCACTACTTTACTAGAACTTCACAACCCTCAGGAGAATCCTGCACGCTCACAGTGTACAGCCTTTCTCCGTTGTGAACTTCGAATGTCAATGATCTCTCTCTGCATTTGAAGCTACCTGTTTTGGGTAGAACTTCAATTCTAATTCCATCTGTACAACTGCGCACAACTATTTTCTTCAAAGAATATTCGCCGGTTTCGTGAGCGTTGCTAATTCCGTCGTCTTCATACAGTTCAAACTCCGCATAATTCTTAACAAAACCTATGATTCGAAGATCTCCCCAGGATCCGCTCTCAACAAATTGAGAGCTGCAGGTAGTAACGACCAAGGAGTCCTCCTTCAAGAAATAGGGAATGGTATCTAAAGGAGCCTCTGTCCAGACATGGCCTGAAGCGAATGCTCTCTTCGTGTTAAGATCTAGCCATTCTCCTTCTGGAAGATAAACGTGCCTACCCTTTGAATTCCTCTGGTAAATGGGAGCAACCATGATAGACGGACCTATCATGAACTGATCGTCGGCGTTATAAGTTTCCCTGTCTTTGGGCCAGACAATCGGGAGGGGTCTAATCATTGTAATTTTTCCGTCGGCTGACTGCTTATGAATTGTGTAGAAATAGGGAAGCAATGAGTAACGAAGCTCTATTGCCTTCTTAATGAGCCTCTCCACCTCGCTGTCGAAGGCCCAAGGTTCCTGTCTCCTCGTTCCAATGGCACTGTGATTCCTGAAGAAGGGAAGAAAGGCCCCCAGTTGAGTCCATCGTACAAGCAGCTCTCCGCTACAATCGCCGCCAAAGCCGCCCACATCGCAACCAACAAAGCTTACTCCTGCAAGCGAAATGGATTGGATTAGCCTGATTTCGCTTAGCAGCTGTTCCCAACTACTCTCGTTATCGCCCGTCCAAAGGATCGCGTATCTTTGAATGCCGGGATATGACGATCTAGTGATAATGAAGGGTCTTGAATCGGGCCTGCTTTTCCTTATTCCCTCGAATGCTGCTCGAGCCATATTGAACCCATAGATGTTTCGTACCTTTCTATGCAAGTGAGCGATCCCATTATCATCAGTCTGAACAAAATCCTTCCCGTAGTCGTAGTACTTCTTCTTTGAGGCAATCCTCGCAAAAAGGAATTCCGTTTCAATTCCATTGTCATCTATTTCGGTTGCAAGCTGTTGTAGCTCTTTGAGCAATTCAGGTGTGTAGAAAATCGAGGGCTCATTCATGTCGTTCCAGAAGCCAGAGACTCCGTCCTTCAAGAGCCTGTCATAATGTTCTCCCCACCAATTTCTCGTAGCAGAGTTCAGGAAGTCCGGGAGTCTGGATTCTCCAGGCCAGACTGCAGGTCTAAAGGGGGTACCATCTTCCTTCTTGCAGAAGAAGTCACCCTTGAGGCCATCCTCATAGATGTCGTAGTTTTCAACTGCCTTAACACCCGGATCTACTATTGAAATGATCTTAATGCCCATATTAGATAGTCGTTCTATCATTGACGACGGATTGGGGAAGCTATTCTCATCCCAAGTGAATACCTTATAACTGTCCATGTAGTCAATATCCAGATGTATTGCGTCGCATGGTATCTTTTTGTTCCTGAGATTTTCCGCGATTTCAATAACGGATTTCTCATCTCCATACGACCATCTTGACTGATGATAACCCAAAGCCCAGGCGGGTAAGAACAAAGGGTTCCCGGTTAGTCTGAATAGGTCTCTTATAGTCTCATGTGGGCTCTCAAAGAACATGAAAAGACTAAAACCATCGCCTTCTATATCGATTTTCAGCCTGTCTCGCGTTTCGAAGCCTACGTCGAATCTGGAGTATCCCGGGTGATCTAGAAAGAAGCCGATCTGTCTCCTGGCTGAAGCTATATAGAATACTGGAAGCGTTGAGTAAAGCCTTTTCTTTGAGGGAGAATGATCAGGTTCATCGGTATTGTACATCTCATAAACTGCGCCCCTTTTGTTGAGAGGGCCGATCGATTGTCCGAGTCCAAGAACTGCCTGGTCGTCATGTAGTTCGATTTTAATACTGAATCCATCTGTCGTTTCTACAATCTCCATCTCGTTGAAGTCCTGCGATGAGGATCCTTCTAGCCCGTGCAGCCTCAACCCTTGGAAGAGATGATTTGCCACGTCGCTGTCCAGTTCTTCTGCAGGCGCGGTCAATACCGAATCAGTTTCGAACTTCGTCTTTCCCTCTCTTTCAACTTCCATTTTGATTACTGAATCGAAATAGCGAAAGAATCGTTTCCTCAAAGCAGCGCCTCCATTTATAAGAAATTTTGATCTCATTGTACAACAAAATGTTAGACTTTGTATGTAAAGCAGAAGCGAGGAGGTAGATTGATGACAGTCAGGAAAGCTATTGAGAAGATCAAGGGATTGGAAGCTGAGATGCTTTCGGAGATTACTGGAAAATTCTCGTTCTTTATCGAAGGAGGTGATCCACAGAGATTCACTGTCGAGATCTGCGATGGCAGGCTAGAGGTTTTTGAAGAAGAACGACCTTCGGATTGCTCAATACGCACAGATTTCGCGACCTTTGAAGGACTGATTGAAGGAGTTGTGAATCCTCTGACAGCTTTCATGACTGGAAGTTTAAGGGTATCGGGCGATCTGGCCTTTGCGATGAAGCTTAACAAACTGCTTGGAGGTGGATGAATGGCACATGAAGTACTGATATTGGCTTTTGAAGGGAAGAAATCTTGTTTTCTTCATGCTTTGCTGAATGCACTTGACATGTCGGAAAAGGGATTTGCCGTATCTGTCGTAATGGAGGGAGAATCTCCCCGTCTCATGAAAGAGATTACACATGAAAAGGATCCTGTTCATGAGATTTACATTGAAGCGAAGAAAAGGGGCCTTATAAAGGCCGTATGTTATGGTTGTTCGAAAATGATGGGCGTCCTTGACATAGTAGAGAAAGAGGGTCTCCCCCTGAATGGGGACATGAGGAACCACGTTCCGCTGGCACCATATGTGGAGCGTGGAGCCGAGATCATTACATTCTAGAGGAAATTCGAATTATTACTGCGGAGAGCTGACTAAAGGCAGATTTCTCTCAAAGAAGGGAGTTCGTGATGAGGAACAGTCTTAGACGATGGAAGAATGAAAAACTGGCGCAGAAACTCATAGAAGTCTTTGAAAGCAAATCCGTGAGGGTGATTTACCTCCCAGATATAGAAATGGTGGTCGAAGAAGTTCATAAGCTGATTCCCGATGGAGCTACCGTTAGTTCAGGCGGATCGGTGACGCTTCAGGAGTCTGGAGTAATGGATTTGTTGAGGTCGGGGAAATATGAATTTCTTGACAGAGACTCGGTTTCCGAAGATAGAGAGAAAAGGGAGATCATGATCAAGGCATTTGAGTCCGACTATTATCTATGTAGCGCGAATGCCATCACAGAGAATGGAGAGATTCTACTGCTGGATGGGAGCGGCAACAGGGCCGCTGCAGTAACGTTCGGCCCCGAGAAGGTGATTTTTGTCGCCGGAATTAATAAAGTCGTGAACGATCTGGATGCAGGCATCAAGAGGATCAAGTCGATAGCACCGATGAATGCAAAGAGGCTGAACTTGCATACTCCCTGCGTGACAACCGGATTTTGCTCCGACTGCAGCAGCGAAGAAAGAATATGTGAAACGTACTCGATAATAATCGATTCGAGAAGAAGACCATGGCGCTACACGATCGTTCTTGTAGGTGAAGAGCTTGGCCTGTAAGAAAACTCTCATGATAAGAGTCTTTGGGCGTGTGCAGGGCGTTGGTTTCAGGTACTTTGCCCTTCACACCGCCACGTCTCTTGGGGTGACGGGTTTTGTGAGGAACGAGCCCGATGGAAGTGTGGAGATCGTTTGTTCCGGATGTGATGAGGAAATCGATGCTTTCGTTGAAAGAATAGATAGGGGTCCATCCTATGCCAGCATTACAAAGACAGAAATTGAAGAGCTCCCATTCAAGCCGTTCAATAACTTCGAAATTAGGTACTGAGGTTTAGATTTGTCCCCATTCTGCTAGGAACCTCTTCACAAACTCCACAACGAAACTGTAGCGGTCCTCAGCCATTTTTCTTGCAGTTCCCGTCCAGAAAGTTTCCGGTCTTATCTTAAGTATCTTCTCGTGAAAATGATTGATAGAACTACGCGAATTGCCGCTATAAGAGTTGCACGGACCGAATTGGAGAGAGTGAAGAGGAGTTCCGACCTTTCCGGAATAGGCAACGACCCTTGCTATGGCCACTGCACCTATAGCGTCTAGTCTGTCCGCATCCTGGAGGATCTTTCCCGTCACACTGGTAGGTGTTAAACCGCCGGAGTATCTGTGCGATCTAATCGCCTGCGAGACTTCCGAGATAAACGAAAAGTTGAATTCCATGGTCGGTAGAAGTCCTAAAGCATATTCCGCGCCGGATTCTGCATGATCGATGCCGGTTAGAGCTTCTTGAGGCCGCTTAATGTCATGAAGGAGTGCGGCGATGACTGCCTTTTGAAGGTCACACCTCTCCCGAGAAGCAATTTCGCTCGCATTCTCCGTTACCCTGAAAGTGTGGGAAATATCATGAGCAGGGTCATCGTAGTCTTCAAAGGCTTCCCTAACGATGTGGAGGATTTCTCGCAAGTGTGGAATGCAGTCCATCAGCTCTGTAAGATTCATATTTCTCTCCTTGAGTAAAAAAGAAAAGTCTAGATGCATAATGTAAAATAAGTATACAAGATGATTTGTATGAATAGGTGAAAGGAGGCACGAATATTGAATATCCTCGTTACAAACGATGATGGAATCATGTCGCCCGGGATTATTTTGCTTGCCGAAACGCTTTCTGAAGAGCATGAAGTCCTTGTAGTTGCACCCGATGTCGAAAGAAGCGCGACTGGACACGCAATAACAATCAGAACTCCGCTGTGGGCCAAGGAAGTCAAAGTTGGTAATAAAAACATCGGCTATGCAATTAATGGTACTCCGGCTGATTGCGTAAAGCTCGGATTACTTGCGATTTCGGATAGGAAGATAGATCTTGTGATAAGCGGGGTGAACAAAGGGCAGAATATGGGAATAGATGTTCTTTATTCCGGAACAGTCTCAGGTGCTCTAGAGGGCGCAGTAACTGATACCCCATCGATTGCGGTCTCAAGCAGTGACTGGAGTAATCCCGAGTATGAAACCGCAGCCAGATTCATGGTCAATTTTCTCAAAATCTACGATGTCAGTAAGATGCCGGACTTCACGGCTCTAAATATAAATGTTCCTTCAGTCAAGTACGAGGAACTGAAGGGTTGGAAAGTGACCAGACAGAGCAGAAGAAGATACAAGGATTATTTTGAAAAGAGAAAGGACCCTTATGGGAACAACTACTACTGGATATTCGGAGAGGTAGTTGAAGATGAATGTTCTACTGATTGTGATTTCAACGCAGTTAAATCCAACTTCGTATCGATAACCCCTCTCCATGCCATTATGACCGATAAAGAGTATTTTGAGGAACTGAAGGAGATTTCGGAAGGGTGGTCGGAATGAAAGTGATTTATATAGGAAACCCCATACTTCGAAATGTTTCCGAGAGTGTCAAAGTTTTCGACGATGATCTCAGAGCGTTCGTGAAAGAGTTGAGCAAGACGATGTACGTTGAGGACGGCGTGGGCCTCGCAGCACCGCAAGTGGCTGTGTCCCGGAGGATTTTTGTTTACGACCCCGGAGACGGGTTGAGGGTAGTAATTAATCCAGAGATTATTTCCAAGAGTGATGAGACAGTAAGGATGGAAGAGGGTTGCCTCAGCATACCCGGAATTTACGCCGATATCATCAGGCCGTCTGCAGTTCGAATACATTATCAGGATGAATATGGCCGGCACCACGAAGAGGATTTGACGGACTATCCTGCGAGAATAGTGCAGCACGAGAGCGATCATCTTGAAGGAGTGCTATTCGTTGATTATCTTTCCTCATCAAAAAGAGCGGTGCTGAAACCAAAATTGAATCAGATAATTAAGGAAAGCATAAGATAAAATGAAGATCGTATTCATGGGAACTCCCGAATTTGCGGCTGCTCATCTCAAGGCGATTGTAGAATCGGGGAACAACGTGGCAGGAGTCTTTTCACAGCCTGACAGGCCTAAGGGGAGAGGGCGGAGAGTAGAACCCACCCCGGTGAAGACAGTCGCCACTAGCTACGGAATACCAGTTTTTCAGCCTGAAAAGATCAATTCTGATGAAGGGTTCGAAAAACTTTTGGAGCTATCTCCAGATATTATCGTTGTTGTGGCATTTGGAAAACTTCTTAAGTCGGGTGTTATAAACCTTCCAACCATCGGTTGTTTCAACGTTCATGCTTCTCTTCTGCCCAAATATAGAGGTGCAGCCCCGATTCAGCGAGCAATAGAAAGTGGAGAGACAAAGACGGGAATAACGATATTCAAGATTGATGAAGGAATGGATACTGGTGAGATTGCTCTCAAAAGAGAAATCGAAATAGAATCGTCGGACACTTTAGGAACGCTTTACACGAAGCTTGAAAAGCTTGGTACAGAAACATTGCTGGACTTTTTGAGAATCGTAAACGAGGGAAAGCTGAAGCTTTCTCCACAGCAAGGAGAGTTTTCGAACGCACCTAAAATCCAATCTTCGGATCTCGTCATCACAGATTTCTCTGATCCTGTGAGGGTAGTGAATAAGATAAGAGCTTACGACCCCCGTCCGGGAGCAAGAGCAGAGCTTGAAGGTAAACCGATAAAGTTGTATGGGGCTTCAGTAATTGACTTCTATGGGAAAGGCCGTAGAATCGGCGAAATTGTGGAAATTGATGACCGTGGAATGGTTATTAGCTGTGGCACTGGAAATGTTATTATATCGTTAGTGCAGTTACCCGGGAAGAAACCGATGAGACCCAAGGATGCTGTAAGTGGTCGGTTAATTCACGATGGGATGATTTTGGGGGGATAAAAATGCCCAGGGTAATGAGGTTATTTCAGATCAGAAACGAGATCACTGAAGATGGTGCTGCTAGAATAGTTGCGAGACTAAGGTCGCTCGACGGCATAGTTAAGGCTCAGGCAGATGTTGCCAGCGGAGTGATAGAAGTTGAATACGAGAATGCAATCGTTGACAGATATATAATTCAGGAAGAACTGTCCAAACTCGGTTTTGATATGCTTATATAAACCATTCTCGCACTTTCCTTCTTGACAAAGGAATCCGGTCAAGTTATAATTTCTGACGTGTGACGTTGCCGAGGTGGTGGAATTGGCAGACACGCATGGTTGAGGTCCATGTGGGCAGTTTAGCCTATGCGGGTTCAAGTCCCGCCCTCGGCACCACTGAACCGGGTTCATAGCCCGGTTTTTTTATTTTGAGGTGCTTCTTGGGAGAGATTCTGCTAGGTAATATTTTCAAACGGAACGCAAAAACAAAAATTAGCTTGAGACGGATTTCTCAGAACTCTCCATTCGTCTCAATGAATATCGAAGACCTTCCTTCGTTCTTTTCGGAGAGAGGTGAAGACTGTCTTTTTGTGGATGGGTCGTTGGACAGTGAGTATCTCCAGAAGATAGCTATCGATGAAGGATATCTGAGAAGCTTTCTTTTTCAGTCGGAGTCTAAGGATCTCGGGACTCGGATTCTTCAGTACAGAAAGGCTCTTAAGAAAATGCCAGCAGGGCTCTCATCGATAGTTGAGAAGACCGTGGAAAACGGTGGGCTGAGGAACTTCCTTCTTCTTGCACTTAGGGAAAGCGAGTTTCTAGATCCGTGGGAGGATTATGTGCTTTCCGCTCTCAAGAGGAATGAAAGAAGAGAAAGGGGCAATCCCAGGATCAATCTTCAGAAGACCGTAAAACTGGTTTTCAGTGAGGGTGGGCTCCTACAGGATTCAATGAAGGGATACGAATTCAGACAAGAGCAGTTCATGACGGCTCTTGAAATCGCAGAGTCAATTGAAAGAGACGGCAATCTAATGATCGAGGTCGGTACTGGAACCGGAAAGAGTATAGCATACCTGGCACCGATTGCATACGCCTGTATCTCGACTATGAATCAGGCAGTTGTCTCTACAAGAACAAGAATCCTTCAAGATCAGCTCTTTAAGAAAGATGTGGAGGTGCTGAGGACCTTTCCTAACCTTGATGATCTGCGTGTTTCGGTAATGAAGGGGAGAGAAAGATATCTTTGTGTCAGAAAGCTTTTTGAGGTCGTGACCCTCGCTCTCAACAAGATGTTGGATGAAGAGATGTCAAAGGAACTTTCAGGAATACTCATCTGGTCTATGATAACTTGCGAGGGAGATCTCGACACGCTTCCGTTGAAAGAAGAGATGAGAAGAATGATTTCTGGAAACAGATTCGACTGCACGAGACGACTCTGCCCTTTCTTCGAGATCTGTCCTTATTACGTCCAGAGAGAAAACGCGAAATGCTCCGACATAGTTATCACGAATCACTCCTTCCTCTTTAGCGAAGCAAACATAAGACTTTCCGACGGAGACGCCGAAGAGCGAGAAGATATCGGAACTCTTCTCCCGGGATTCAAATATCTCGTTGTGGATGAGGCACATGAGCTCGAGGCTTCATTGACACAGGCCATGAGCTACCGCTTTCAGCCGTACGAGCTGGCCGGTACTGTGAGAAGACTCATAAAGGCAGTTAGGAATTCCTTTGGATTTCTGAAGAGGCACTTTGACGAGGATTTTTTGAGAAGACTGTGGACAAAGCTCAAAGAAGCAACCGCTAGTCTGGACAAACAGATCACAGAGCTTGTCAGGGTTACAGGCAGTTCTGAATCCGGAAACCGAACTACATTCACTGGAAGAGAACTCGAAGTGATAATATCTATGCTCGTAGCAATTTCCGATACTCTTCAGACACACGTATATATTGGTACCCAGACGATGCAGATGCTGGATGATGTAGAGGAAAGAAATGAAAAGATAGATGGTTTAGAAGCTGAAGTAAGCAGGATTCTCACTGAAACAAGGGAATGGATGAAACAGATAGCGGGAATCACTTCTTCTCAGGAGTCGAGGGTTGTTTATGTAAGCCGATTTGAAAGGCGCCTCGATAGCCTCAGCATAATTTCCTCACCTGTGGAAAACGATACCTTGATGGCATCAATCTTCCCCGATGTAAGCGTCAAGATTTTCATCTCTGCGACTCTGTGGGTTTACAGCAGGGGTAGCGATGGCTTCAATTACGCCAGAAGAATACTTGGAACAAGCAGTAACAATGAAGCGGTTAGGCTCGGAACTTCATTTGATTATACGCAGCAGCTTAAGTTCTTCGTCCCGACCGATCTGCCCGACTATCTTCCGAATTCGCTAATCTATCTCGAAAGTGCGGCGGATATAACGCTCAAAGCCTTGAAGATAGTAGGTGGTGGTTCAATGGTGCTTTTCACTTCTTACGAAGACATGAAAGGGACTCTTTCCAGAATCTCCGGCGGACTTGGAGATATGGTGATTCACATTCAAGATAGGGAGGACAGTCCGACAACCATTCTTGCAGACCACGTAAATTCAGAGAAGTCCGTGATATTCGGAGCCAGAGCATTCTGGGAGGGTGTAGATCTTCCTGGTGAACAGCTCAAACTCCTGATTGTATACAAGCTCCCCTTTGAAAGACCGGATGAACCGCTAATTGAGGCTAGAATAAAACATTACGGGAAGAGGAGTTTCGTAGAAGGTATGAACAAGTATTATTATCCAAAGATGATAACGGCCTTCCGACAGGGACTCGGCAGACTTATAAGAACCAGGGGTGACCATGGGGTTGTGATTGTGCTGGACAAAAGGATAATCGATTCTAGAAGAGCTTACTCTAGGAAACTGCAGGCTTCTCTTCCTCCCGGAGTAGACATTCAGGCTGAAAGCAGCAGCAAGATCTTAAGAGAACTAAGAAAGCTTAAGAGGGAGAGATGGATCTAATGATCAGGTCTATCATCTCTCACTTCTTTCCCAACTCTTGTCTCGCCTGCGAGAAGGAAATAGATCCAGGTCATTACCTTTGCTTCGAGTGCTTAAACTCGATGGCTGGTCCGATTATGGCCCCACTTGAACTTCCATACATTGATTCAGCCTTCTCTTACTGGAAGTACGAAAGCCCGATGAGGGAGCTGATTCACGCTTACAAGTTCGAAGACAGACCGGGTATAGCCCGTCTCTTTTCAAATATGACCTTCGAGATGATGAATACGTTTCTCCCGGCAACGAACGTTGTTGTTCCGGTACCAACATCGCTTCAAGCTTTCGTAAAGAGAGGTTATGACACAAACTTGGGAATACTGCGATTTCTCTCCCAAAAGGTGGAAATAAGGATTGAGAACATACTCTCAATATCGGGAAAGACTGTACCTCAATCTACTCTCAAAATGAAGGATAGAATTGATAATGTGAAGGACAAGTTCCGTCTCAAGAAGAAGCCGTCATGCGATTCGGTGATTCTTTTCGATGACGTTGTTACTTCTGGCGCAACTGCCAGCCAATGTGCTAGAGTTCTTAGAGAAGGGGGAGTAAAAGATATTGTTTTCTTTGCAGTTGCCAGTGCAAAAAAATAGGGCCTCACGGCCCCTGGCTGGGAGAGGAGGACTCGAACCTCCATCGGCGGATCCAGAGTCCGCTGTCCTACCAATTGGACGATCTCCCAAGACGTTAAAGATTATAAAGCAGAAGGCAATAGGTGTCAAGACGTTTGGAGGCATATGATGAACATAGCGATGTTCAGCGATACTTATTCTCCTCAGGTTAACGGAGTGGTAACCATGATCAGAATGCTTGAGGAAAATCTTCAGAAAAGAGGACACAATGTCTACATTTTCACAGTGGATCACCCCGAGGCCGGCATTCAGGAGAACGTTTACCGTGTCCCTTCGCTGAGATTTCCATGGGAGAAGCAACATAGAATTGGCCTTCCAACTAACTTCAAAGAACTCATTCAGATTGTGAAGAGTCTCGACATAGACATCGTCCACTCTCATACGTCTCTCATAGTAGGATATCTGTCTGGTATGGTGATTTCCAATCTTCACATTCCTGGTGTCACGACCTATCACACGATGATGGAAGAGTATGTCCACTATATCCCTTTTATGGAGCCTATTCTGAGAGTATATATAAGAGGTCAGGATAGAAGGTTTTGCGACAAGAACAGAGCCGTCATCGCACCTTCGATCAAGATAAAGAAGCTGCTGCTCTCTTACGGCGTTTCGTCTCATATAGAGGTAATTCCAAATGGCGTTGACCTGGCCCCTTTCATGAAAGAAGTCGATATTGATGAAATCAGATCGTTTAGGAACAAGTACAAGATCGGCGAGAACGAGAAGGTTCTGATCTTCGTCGGCAGACTGGGAGAAGAAAAGAGTATAGACAAACTCATCGAGAACTTCGCCAGGATCAACACAGCTCTGCCGGATTCCCATCTACTGCTAGTTGGAGACGGACCTCTAAAGGGCAAACTGAAGGAACTTGCAGGAAACTTGGGTGTTGGCAAGAGGGTTCACTTCACAGGTTTCTTGAAGTGGCCGGATGAGATTACGTTAGCCTACAAGAGCAGTGATGCGTTCATGATTGCCTCTCACACGGAGACCTTTGGCTTGGTTACGCTTGAAGCAATGGCATCCGGCCTGCCGGTAGTGGCCTTCAAGGATGACAGCATTGCAAATATGGTTCTAGATGGAGAGAACGGGTTTATGTGCCCCTCAAAAGAAGAGTTGTCTACTGCGGCGATTGAGCTGCTTACAGATAGAGACCTCATGGAGAGAATGTCGAAGCGCTCTGTTGAGATTTCTAAAGACTTCTCAGCGGAAGCGAATGTCGAGAGAACGCTGAATCTTTACCAGAGAGTGATTAGAAACGAGATTTAGATTTGAACCCAATTTCGTGTGCCGAAAGCATTCCACCGAAAATGATGTTGGCGTAGTAGCTGAAGAATCTCCAAATAAGCAGTGCGGCTCCTATCCCATCGCCAAAGAAGGATTTGAAGAAGAGAACATAACCGCCTTCAGAAACACCGCTTGCTCCCGGGGTAGGAATAAGCGAGACAACAAGAAAGAGTATCAGTTGGACGGAAGTGATCTCAAGGTAGTTGACAGGAGTACCGATCGAAAGTGAAACAAAAAACGGAATTGATATCATGCAGATCAGCTGAGCCAGCGTACTCAATGATGCCATGACAAGTGTAACAGGTCTTTCTATAAGACACTTCATTGAAGAGTGGAAGAAACGCAGTTCTCTAAGAGCCTTCTCTATCATCGAATCTCTATCCTTTATGATCCTTATTCTGCTCAGCAAGTTGATCATCAAGCGAATTAGCTTTTCCGTGAACCCTTGGTTTAAGGAGAATAGAATCAAGAATGCAAAAACGAAGCTGTTGAGTACGAAACCGAAAATCGACAGAACGGCCAAGTTGGAAATCCTTCCCACAACTATGGGATAAGCCTTAATGATTGCAGCAGCTCCAAGAACAGTAATTACTGACTGGTAAATCAGGAACCTTGAGACCAACATTGCTGTTGACTCGCCAACAGATATTCCCTTTCTTTGCATAAAAACTATCTGTGCGGGCTGTCCTCCCGAGGAGAAGGGCGTGATCCCATTGAAGAAGGTTCCAATAACCGTGATCTTGAAAAGATAAGTCAAAGGGATTGTCAGGCTCCTCATCAAAGCAAAAGTCTTAAGGGTTACTGCTTCAAAGAACCAAGTGCCAACTGTCAGACAAAAAGTAAGAAAGAGCCATCCGGGATTGGCACTTGCAAGATAAGAGATCGATTTGTTGAAGTCGGTAGCAAGTAGGACAATTACTATAATCAGAACGCTCAACGAGATAGCGATCAAAAAGTTCCTTGTGGTTCTCTTCATGGTCTCTTGTCAAGTACCTCAAGATAGATACTCTTCAGTTTCTGGCCGATAATCGAAAGATCCCTCTCAAGAGCGGTCTCCTTCCCACAAGATGTAATCTTCTTCCTAACACTATTGCTCTCAAGCAATATATCGATCTGTCGCATGAATTCTTCATTGCTCTTGGCTTTCAGACAGTTCTCATTGTGCTTCATCCAGTCGCTGTAGACCGGGATGTCTCTAAGTACTATCGGTGCTTCAGTTGAGAGCGCTTCGAGGACTACGATGCCTTCAGTTTCCTCGTAGCTTGGAAATAGAAACACGTCACAGGCCGAGTAGGGGCCAATAATCATCTCTTGAGGAACAAAACCAGGGAACTTCACATTGTCCGGGGGATTTCTCAGAAGACGTCTTATCTTTGCGGGTAATAGACTGCTGATCTTAGCTCCAAACCAGAAGAAGGTAAGGTCTTTCCTTGCCTCCGCGATCTGACAGAAATCTATGACGCCCTTTCTCTCGAAGGGAAGGCCCACCGACAAAACCAATGGTTTTCGAATTTCATTGTCTGACAGGAATTTCTCGGCCAAAGCCTTGTTTCTGCTGAACTTCTTGTTGTCAACACCGTTGGACACGGCTTTAATCGGCAGATTTATGCCGTAGTTCATTATGAGTTTCTTAGCATACTCAGTTGGGGAAATAAGAAAATCCGCCGATGAGTAAAGCTTTATCAACCTCTTTTTAAGCCAGGGAGCAATGACATTTGAAAGAGTGAACGAGTTTCTGAAATCCTCATAAGTCGTGTGAGTATGATAAATGACGGGAATATGAGCTTTCTTTGCTTTCTTGAGAACTCTCTCTGCTCCCGGTCCGATCGTGTTGATGTGAACGACATCAAAACGGTCTTCCTCATTCGTTGTGTACTCAACGCCAACCTTGTCAAGAGCAGACATCTGGTGTTTGAGAGCCATTCCCACGCCCGACTTGCTGAATAGCTTTTTGCCTTCGGAATAAAGCAGAACCTTCATCTCTACCTCCAGGAGAACTCCATGTTGATCGTTAGTGTAGCTTCGCCAAAGATGCTCATCTGCTAGAAGTGATTCTGTTACAGAAAGTAGTTTCGAAACCTGAATCGAAGAGATCTCTTTCCTATTCTCAGCCACTAAGAACCGCACATTGAGAAACTACTTCCAGAACGGCGAGACGCTCTTCAACGACTATTTTACCCCATCTTGATGCATTTAGCATATCCTTTGCATTCAGTACGGATAGGGTTTCCCTAACAGAACTGGCGTGTCTCCTCATTCGTCTTAACTATCCATATTTGTTTCTCGATTGAAGAAGCGAACCACACTTCACAAATAAGACACAGAAGATCTTCTGAAGCTTATTAGGCATGGAGTTTATGAACCTAGTCATTAAGGTATACTAATGCGTGTTGCAGATAGAGTATTATGGAGGCATAAGTTGTAGCAGTTGATGCCTTCGTAATTCTTCGTTGATAGTGTTGGGGGAATTCCTATGAAGTTTTTCATAACAGGAGAGAGAAATTCAGGAAAGAGTTATCTTGTAGAAAGAGTCAAGACCTTGGCTAAGTTCACGGGGTTTGAAACCCGCTTTGACGAGGATCTTGTTGACCTTTCCATTAATTTCTTTAATGGCAATTCATTTCTCATAGGTTCTCGAGATAACGGGCGATTAAAGATGGTGGACGAAGGGTTCACATCTGCTACGAAACTTCTTGGAGCTATTGAGATTCCATCCGATCATCTCCTGATAATGGATGAGATAGGTTTTCTTGAGGAAGACTCCCCCGAGTTTCAGCAAGCGGTTGTCTCTGCCCTTAGAAGAGCGAGGCATTGCTTGTGTGTTCTTAGAAAGGGCGACTTCTCATTTATCGGTCACCTTAAGTCGTCTATGGGAATAAGAAGTATAGAGCTAACTCCTGAGAATAGAGAGCAAGTATTCGGGAGAATCGCTAGAGAAATAGAAAGAGAGAGGGCGTTGCTGCCCTCTCCTGGAGGCGACGAAGGGATTTGAACCCTTGAGTAGAGATTTTGCAGACCTCCGCCTTTGACCCCTTGGCTACGTCGCCCAACGAGAATTATTCTAGCATGTAAATAGGATCATTTCAACAAAAGGGCCGCTATCGGCGGCCCTCGGGGTGGAAAATTCTTCAGGAGGGAGGTTGGCTCCCTGTTACTCGGGTCTGGAACCAACTTGCAACAGGACGCGGGGACATCCTTTGCAAATCAATGATATATCGTTGCTTACCCAAAACCAAATGCGAATTTATCCGACCTGAAACGAGTAAAGTGATTTAGCAGTCTTTATCTACACTATGAACACCAATTTGAAAGTATGCTCTTTGCTCTTGTATCCGTAATATCCGGAAACGCGTATGAAAGATAGAGTTCTTTCGAACATTCTCTGCTGAATGAACAGGCATGAATCACTTGCTAAAAACGAATTCCCTGAACCAAAGATAACTGCTAATCCCGAAAGTGGGAATTCTGAACACCTGATATATGGGAATCGAACCATCGCCCGCCTGGAGAACATAATCGTCAAGATACTCGATCCTACCGTCCTTCGAGATCAGGAACATGCCGTTCGACAACGGGGTGCTGTAAAGCTCCACAGCCGATTTATCGGCTATCAGGTGCAACCAGGAGTATTCGTCAAGAGAGTCTGCAGAACTGATCTCATCGCCGGAGTAAAGCCACAACAGCTCAACATCCGGTTTTGCGGAGTACTCGTTCCATGCGACAAGTTCACTCAGAAGACTTCTAAGCCTCTTCTCTTCTCTGCCGGTATCTTCGCAGTCATCGGTAGCGCATGGAAATCCACCTGTGAAGACTTCAAGCGGTGTCTTCGAAGTCACGACTACAATGATGGGATTTCCGAGGTAATCGCTCATAGAGAAGGTCTCTCCAAATACGTCTCTGGCTTCGAACAGAGGTGCGATCGAACCCTTTTTCAACAGAGGCCTGTTCTGGGCATCTTCATCGACCTGCTCGAATGTGACTTTTCTGCCATCCCTGCTGATCTCGCTTACTCTGTAGTTCTTGTCGTTGATTCTTATGACGCTGGTCGCTTCGAAAAGCTCGTGATTCTTATGAACCATGTCTATGGTTCCATCTCTGTCCAGATCTATTCCGATGAAGACTTCGTCTATCTTATCGGCCAGGCCATCGGGCGCGGTAGGAAACAGGGCGATTTCGATCAGCTCTCCGTCGACTTCCAGCAAACCTTCTCTTCTACTCATGAGCAAGTAGTCGACTTCGACGCCTTCCTTTTTTGGAAGGATCGCGTGAATTTCAAGATCCTGGGTCATGTAAGATGAATTCCCGTTGGAAAGATATTCGACCCTTAACTGTTGACTGAATTTATAGGCACGGCTTTCATTGATAACGGTCCCTCTATATTGTCCCTTAATCGGAATGTTGTTTAGGAAACAGCCGTCGTAATCGCTGTCGATCCAGAGGATCGGAGGCTCGACGTTCATGATTGCTATGTTGACAGTTGAATCCCCGATTCTGATCTGTCCATAGAAAATACGCTCATCTGCGAGTGCGCTGACTCCTTCCGGTGGATAAATACTCATTTCGACATCGCTTCCGCTCGCGATGTATGTCCAGCCCATCCGTTCTGTAAGGTAACCGGACAGAGTACCGGAAAAAAGCATCGCCGACGAAATCAACGAAACGACAAGCAATATCGCTACCTTTTTAGCCATACGAATCACCTCCTCAATTCATATGTCAAAGATCGGAGCAAAAACAACTTTCACTCACAGCTTCGGCTTCAAAGTCATCTTCGATTTGGAATAAATAGAACATTATTGTGCATTTGTTGCAGCTGGCTACGCCAAATCCTTCCCAGTCAACATCCACGTACTCCCAGCTCCACGGACTTGCGTCAATCGAGTATCTGCATTCTCCGTAAGCGCTTGCATATACACTCAAAGGGTTGTTGTTTGCGTCGTAATGACGTGCTTCTGTAGAAATACAGCAATATACTGCGTAGGGTACAAATCTCGTATTAATTATCAACTCTTTGCTGTAAGAAAATTCTGAATACAAGAAACAATCGCATTCATACAAATAGCAACCTGGGTCCTCCACTCTTGTGATCACGCCACCAGTCAGTCCAAATGTCAAAACCGACAGGAATACGAAAGAAAAAATCAAAAAACACCTCTTAAACATCAGAGCTCCCTCCTTTCTATTTAGTTAAGGTACTGAAATAATATCATTATATATGTCATATAGAAAAATAGTAATAAATTAAATTAGATATGATTAGCACTAAATATTCGTGAATAGCTGTCCTGTGTGTTACCTAAATCGCAGATGTTCACAGTAATAGTGTAATATTACTGTGATTATTAAGAGAATTACACGATAAAATGTAGTGTGCGTGACGTGTGTACGCATTGAATCATCAAAAGACATATGAGGCCATATGTAGTTTTCTCCAGAATTTGGTGGTAGCTCCCGGTGATGATAAGTTCTTCCATATTCTGGTTTGCTCTAGACTATTCACTACGGATCACTTCATTTGCCCGTAGTTATTGCTTGGCCTTCTCAATTAACAGCAATATCATCACGGCATATCGGGCTATTGACAGAAAGATGCGAGTAATGTAAAATCTTATCTGTTCGGGGACGTGGTGAAGTTTGGTTATCATGCCGGTCTGTCACACCGGTGGCCGCGAGTTCAAGTCTCGTCGTCCCCGCCAGTGAGAGTCCTTAGGGGCTCTCTTCTTTTTTAGGGTGTATCTCTCAAGATGCATGTTTCATAATAGTCCAGCAACCCGCAAGATCTTCCAATCAATATCTGCTTAACTTCTTTCAGGCTGCGTGCGGTTAGAATATATTCAGGGCAGTAACTTCAAGACTATCACCGGATTTTTGGTCAAACTGATCTTAGCACGCGACGCCGGTTTCGCATTTGAAATTTCGGGAAGCCGATGAGAGAATGAACTTGCGATTCTAATCTGAGGGGACTCTGTACTGAATTCTGTTTTTCTATAATGATGGTTTGATTTTTTTGGAGGTGCTGCTAATTGCCGGCTTGTGTGAGGGTTCTGGGAATTGATCCGGGTTTTGGTACTGTTGGATACGGTATTGTCGAGATGAGATCTTCAAGGATCGAGCTTGTATCTTATGGGGCGATCAGGACCGAGCCTAATGAACCTATCCCTGACAGACTACTGAAGATCCACGATCAACTGGAAGTCCTGCTTCAGGAATACGGACCCGATGAATCTGCAGTCGAGGAGCTATTCTTCTTCAGGAATGTCACGACTGCAATACAGGTTAGTGAAGCGAGAGGCGTTATTCTCCTCGCTATGAGAAGACATGAAGTTCCCATATTCGAATACACTCCTCACCAGGTGAAACTTGCTGTCACAGGTTATGGCAGAGCGGAAAAGGGACAGGTACAAAGAACTCTGAAGGCCTTTTTGCGGATGAAGGAAAACCCAAAGCCCGACGACGCCGCTGACGCCTTAGCTGTTGCATGGTGCCACCTTGCGGCGAGGAAGTTTCCCGGAGGTGTTCGAAAGGCATGAAACTTTGTATGAAGAATCTTAAGCTCCCTATTTCGAGACTTCTTTCAAGAGTGTTGAAGTCCGATCCAGCCTTTGACTGTGGGGGTATTGAAATATCTGGAATAACTATTGACTCTACATCAAGAGAGGTCTCGATCGATTTCTCTTGCGAGGTAAACGAAGACGTGAGACATTATCTAGAATCTACCTTTCGTGAAGAAGCGATGCGACTTCTCGGTTCTTCGGTTAGGCTTTCATTTGAACCTGGAGATTTTGAAACTGCAGGTGCAGAGAAAGGAGTTTCGAGGATAACTGAAGAGCAGTTCAGAGAGATACTCAAACTCACCAACGGCGCATCTTCATACCTAGCTTCTTCCGAAATGGTGTTTGAGAAGAATAGAATTCTGATCACTGTTCACGATCAGTTTTCATTTCAGAGAATCAGTTCAAAAAAGCACGACTTAAGAAAAGCGATCGAAAAGGTATGCGAGAGAACCATACCATTTGATATAGTTCTAGATATCCGTGAGGACGAGGAGCTGCCCGTTGACGAAGATTCCTCATATCCCGAAGTTGAAAGAGAGAGCAAGGTCTCTTCCGGTGAGGCTGATTTGGTTCTGATAGGAAGAGAAATAAGAGCTGTCTCAAAGAAAATGAAAGAGGTTCTTGGAAACGAGACCGATGTAGTGGTCAGTGGTAAGACCTTTGGACTGGAGTCGAGAAACGGAAAGCTCTTCATTCTTACGTTCAACATAACTGATTACACGGATTCTCTTACTGTCAAACTTATCGGTGAAAATGCTCGTTCCCTCTCCGAAAAGCTCCGCGAAGGCGATGAGCTTACCATAAGAGGGAAGATGGAAACCGATACGTGGATTAAAGACGAGGTTCTGATTCCCAGAGATATCAACAGAACGACTCTTTCAAGGCGTGTTGACAATGCTCCCGAAAAGCGTGTGGAATTGCATCTGCATACCAAGATGAGTGCTTTGGACTCAGTTGTTGACGTCAAAGAGCTAGTGAACACTTTCAGAGAGTGGGGACATGACGCGGCTGCCGTGACTGATCATGGGGTAGTTCAGTCAGTGCCGGAGTTCTACTTTGCAGCTAAGAAGAATGGAATCAAGCCCATTTTCGGTATGGAAGGTTACATGATAAACGATTCAGAGCAAATAACGATGAACATAGACGAAGACACCTCATCTCTAGATGAAGCTTTGTTCGTTGTCTTTGATCTCGAGACGACGGGTCTCAACCCAAAGGAAGATGAGATAATTGAGATCGGTGCGGTAAAGATGAGAGGCGGCGAAGTCATTGAGACATACTCATCTTTTATTAAGCCTGTAAGAGAACTCTCGTCTCTGATCTCTAGTTTGACGGGAATAACTGAAGACATGCTTTCCGATGCTCGTTCGATCAAAGAAGTGCTCCCCGAATTTGTAAAGTTCACTGAGGGAAGCATACTTGTTGCTCACAACTCCTCCTTTGACTACGGTTTCGTCCGCAACTCTGTTAAGAAACATTTCGGAGGAGATTGGGAGATGCCATGCGTCGATACGCTTGCCCTTGCAAAAAGCTTATTCAAATCCAAGAGCTATTCACTAGATAACGTTGTGAAGCGCCTCAAACTTGGACATTTTGATCATCACAGGGCTTACGAGGACGCAAAGGTTACCGCCGAAGTTCTGAAGAAGTTCATTCAGCTGGCGGAAAAGAGAGGGATTCAGAGCGTTGGCGAGCTTGAAAAACTGAGAAAGAACCAAAATCTCGACTCTCTTAAGCCGGTTCACGTAAGTATGTTGGCCAAGAACAAGAAGGGTCTCGAAAATCTATACAGGTTGGTAACAGCCTCTCACACGAAGTACTTCTATATGAAGCCGAGGATTCCCAAGAGCCTATTAACTGATTTCAGAGATGGGCTTCTGATAGGTAGCGCTTGTGTCTCGGGTGAACTATCCAAAGCATTTATCGGTGGCGCTAGTACCGAAGAGCTGGAGGAAATTGCGAAATTCTACGACTATATTGAGGTTATGCCACTAGACAATATTGACACTAGCGAGGGCGAGACCAGTATGTCGAGAGACACATTGACCAAGATGTACCGTGAGTTCTACAGAGTTGGCAAGAGACTGAACATTCCTGTAGTTATGACTGGGGATGTGCATTTTATAAATCCACATGATGACATTTATAGAGCCGCAATAAATGCTGCTCAGGATTACGATAACTTTCAGAACCAACCATCGTTGTATCTCCATACAACGGAGGAGATGATGAACAAAGCAGTCGATATTTTCGAAGACAAGGCTATTGCAAAGGAAGTGGTTATCGATAATTCAAGGTATATTTCCTCAATGATCGAGGAGGTGACTCCGATTGAGGGGAAGCTACACCCTCCAGTAATAGAAGGCGCAGAAGAAGAAGTAAGGAGAATGGCTCTTGAGAATGCCGAACGGTTGTATGGAAATCCTCTGCCGGAAATCGTCGAAAAGAGGCTCAGTCGTGAGCTTGACGCAATAATCGGTCATGGCTACGCGGTCTTGTATCTCATCGCTCAGAAAATGGTCGCAAAGTCCAATGAGGAAGGTTACGTGGTCGGTTCAAGGGGTTCAGTAGGAAGCTCCCTAGTGGCCAATGTAATCGGAATAACTGAGGTAAATCCGCTTCCACCACATTATCTCTGTTCCGAATGTGGCAAGTCGATCTTTCCTGAAACCGATCTCGAATCCGGTTATGATCTTCCTAGAATGGAATGCCCGGGTTGCGGGAATGAGATGGCAAAGAATGGCCAGAGCATTCCTTTTGAGACCTTCCTGGGATTTGAGGGGGACAAAGTGCCGGATATAGACCTGAACTTCTCTGGAGAGTACCAGGAACGGGCCCACGCTTTTATAGAAGAACTGTTTGGCAGAGACCATGTATTCAGAGCAGGAACGATCTCTACTCTAGCTGAAAGAACGGCCTTTGGGTTCGTAAGGGCCTATTCTGAAAAGAGCGGTAGAACGCTTAGAAGGGCTGAACAGGAGCGAATTGCGCGTGGCATCGTAGGAGTAAAAAGAACAACTGGTCAGCATCCCGGTGGTCTTATGATCGTGCCGAAAGACATGGACGTTCATACTTTCACACCGGTTCAGCACCCCGCAAACGATACAAAGAGTTCAACGCTGACAACTCACTTCGCATATGAGGTAATTCATGATGATCTGGTTAAGATAGACGCTCTCGGCCATGACGATCCTACGTTTATCAGGATGCTGAAGGACATAACTGGAGTTGATCCAGAAAGCATTCCAATGGATGATACTGAGACTCTGGCGATCTTCTCTTCACTAAAACCTCTGGGAGTGAAATACCACGAGCTTGGAACCGACATGGGCACCCTGGGAATCCCCGAGTTCGGCACGACTTTTGTTCGGAGCATGCTTGCAGATACAAGACCCTCAAGCTTCGGCGAACTGGTAAGAATATCGGGTCTTTCCCATGGAACTGATGTGTGGTTGAATAACGCTAAGGACATAATTACTTCGAAACAAGCCTCACTATCTCATGTTATAGCCTGTCGCGACGATATAATGAACTACCTGATTGCTAGGGGAATGGATCCAAAGGAGGCCTTCAAGATCATGGAAAAGGTCAGAAAGGGAAAGGGTCTCAACAGGGACGATGAAGATAAAGTGAGATCAAGTGGCGCTCCCGAATGGTTCATCAACTCATGCAAGAAGATCAAGTATCTCTTTCCAAGAGCCCATGCCGCTGCATATGTTAGCATGGGATACAGAGTGGCGTATTTCAAAGTACACTATCCCCTCGCCTTCTACAGCACCTATTTTTCAATTAAGGGTGGAGAGTTCGACATAGATATTTGTACATCGGACGTCAATACGATCAAGAAAGAGATTATCAGACTTAGAGGTGATCAAGAAAGGAACGTCAAAGACAGGGCAAAAGAGACTCTCCTGGAGGTAGTGATGGAAATGTTACTCAGGGGATTTGGCTTCTTGAACGTCGACTTGATGAAATCGCATCCAACGAGATTCTTGATTGAAGGGAGATCGCTCAGAATACCTTTCAATAGGCTCCAAAACATGGGAGACAAGGCGGCGAGGTCTATTGAGCAGGAGAGAGAAAAAAGAGTATTCTCTTCAGTGGAGGATCTGATAAGAAGAACTGCTCTGAACAAGACCAGCGTTGAAATGCTCAGAAAGCACGGCGCTCTGAAGGGTCTTGCCGAGAAAGAACAGATCAGGCTGTTCTGAGGGAAGAAATGAATTTCCAGTTGGCTTCTTCCGATTTTGCAAAGTTGATCGATCTCTTTGGAAGAGTTTCGGGGTCCGTTGAGCCTTCTTTCCGCTATTTCCAGATCTATTACAGGAGGGGATTGAAGTTCTTCGCGACCGATGGTTGTATGAAGCTTGAGTTTTCTTCCGGGCTTTCAATCACGCCTTTCACCGGAGTCTTCTCGATACCGATTGACTACGCCAGGGTTCTCAAGAGCTCTGACGAGGAGTCAAACATAATCTTCTCCTCAGACGGAGACAACATTGAAATCAGAACAGATTCAGAAGTGCTCACATTGCAGAAGGCTCGAGGCGAGAACATTCCTTCGATGGAGAGGAAGTTCGAGTACTCCTCTCGCTTTCTTTTGAAGGAATTCAATGAATCTCTGAATTTCATATCTGCAGCTTCACAGGAAGGAGATACTATCGAGATTTTTTCTAAAGGAAATGATACTGTACTCGCTGCTTCTGCAGGTAGAGCAATCCTTATCTCGATGCTTAAAAACGAACCAAGAACAGACTTTCATTTTTCTTTACAGTACGTGACCACCAGGCATCTTGTTAAGTCTTTGGAGTTGTTGTCGACGAAAGAGCTCGATGCGGGTACAGGTATTTCCGAGCTCGGATTAAAGGCGGGACCTCTGCTTTTCTCCATATGCACCGACGAGACTGGTTTTCCCGTACCGCCTGCGTTTCTTTTCAAAGAAGTCGAAGGAGGAGTCGGGGTACAGAAGAGGGCTCTTCTGTCGGCTTTGAGAAAGATTGTCAGACTTTCCAAACAAGGCTTCTCCATTCTGATGATCTCAGATAAGAAAAGGATCAGATTCTTTCTGAAAGCAGGGAGTCTTCGATATGAGTGTGAGATCGGGAAATTTGACGGTGAGGAGTTTGCCGTCCAAGTCGACCCCAGGAAGCTCCAGTCTGTTCTTTCGAGAATGAGTAACTCTACGATTTACCTTTTGATAAGAGACGATTACCTTCTAATGGTTGACAAGAAGAGCAGGATGCATCTGTTTGTTCCCGTCATAAAGTGAAGAGCAGAGTTCTCATCTGGTAGTATATAACTGTGCAATAATCTTCGAGGGTCTTGGAAGAAGTGGGCGGAGATAATTTCTAGTTGGAGCTGAAGTCCTATGAGAGTTATCGAGGCGAGAGGGATAGAAAAGTCATACGGAGGAAAGAAAGTTCTTAAAGCCGTCGATTTAGATCTAGATAGTGGTCAGCTTACAGTTTTAGGCGGACTGAACGGTTCTGGGAAGTCGACGATCATTAAGATTCTTAGTGGTGACATAAGCCCGGATAATGGTGAGATTGTTTTCGATGGGAAGCGGGTTGAGCTGCGGTCTATAGTCGATGCCAGACACATCGGTATTAGTGCAGTATATCAGGAATACATGCTTGTTCCAGACCTTACGATTGCAGAGAACATCTTCCTCGGAAGTGGAAAGTTTTCAATCAGCAGAAAGAAAATGAATCAAGAGAGTTCTAGACTACTTAAGGAAGTCGGCCTGGAGTATGAACCTTCTGCAAAAGTCTCATCACTTTCAGCAGATGACCAATCCTTGCTTGAGTTTGCGATTGCAGCATTCTCAGA
Organism: Mesotoga sp. UBA5557; assembly: GCF_002425715.1. Classification (NCBI taxonomy): domain Bacteria; kingdom Thermotogati; phylum Thermotogota; class Thermotogae; order Kosmotogales; family Kosmotogaceae; genus Mesotoga; species Mesotoga sp. UBA5557. Next base: position 54,938 of record NZ_DIMV01000064.1, on the reverse strand, counting down.
ACCAAAAGTCTTATTGATTGACGATCTCTTCTCCGTGCTGAACAGCTCGTACAAGGAAAGACTGCTCAAAATGATAAACGATGTCAAGAATAGGGGAGCATCGGTCCTTGTTGCAACCCCAGATCCCGAAATAATGCAGAAGGCGGATAGACTGTTTTTCATAGAGAATTCGACAGTTGTAGATCTCCCGGTTCCGCTCGACAGAGGGGAGATACTTCGGAGGATCGGGGCTTCAAACGATCGCTCGATTCCTCCTTCTGAAGGAGAACCGCTGATCGAAATCGGGAATGTCGCTGGTACTGGTAAGGATCTGGAAATCAGTAGGGGCGAGCTCCTCCATGTTTTTTGTGGTAGCTCTGAGATTATTAGGGAACTCACCCGGGCAATTACGCGGCAGGATCCGTTTTCTGAAAATGCGGTTCCGATATTCAGAGAGGCCAAGAGCTTCTTTGAAAGATTTGGTTCCAGAGGACCTTCTTCAGATGCAGAGAAGTATTTCTCAGCAACCTTGAAGAACAGCGGACTCGTTTCTCAAGTAATGCTGAAGAAAGCACGCAGCTTCATATCAACCAAAAAGCTTAGAAGAAGCTACATTCTAAACAAAGAGAGTGTAGTGTCCGTGAAGAGCTTTCTTGCAGGTCTTGAAGAGATAGACGGCTTTGCCGGAATCGTAAGTGATGAGGACGTTAAGCTCTCCCATTTGAGGTTTGAGGCCTGTGATCTCTACGTATTTGTCAGACCTCTGCTTGGCCTGGATCCGGTTTCAATTGATGCTCTTGTCAGAGTGCTGCGGGACATTTCCGTGAATTCTAAAGCGGCGCTTGTGCTAACCGATGAGATGGAAAGCCTGAGTTTCTGTACAAGGGGTATGATAGTATGCAGATGAACCCCGATTTCTCATACGAGAAGAAGAAGATAGAGTTTTCCAGTGGTTATATATTCAAAGGCAAACACTATCGTTGTTCTATCATAAAGTATCCTTCTCTGTACAAGAACTGCACGAAGGGAACCGAAAACGTCGAGGTATATCATTTTTCCCCAAGAGAACGTGCCGTTGGCTCGATATTAATACTTCACGGATTGGGCACTGTCAATATCCCATTCCTCTTCTGGATGGGAAGCCATTTGGCAAGTGCCGGTCTGCAAGCCTCCGTGATGATACTTCCGGGAAATTATACGAGAACGGCAAGTGGTTCTACCAGCGGAAAGGACTTCTTTTCGCCAGATCTACGAAGGTTGACGCTATTCTGGGAACAGGCCGTCGTGGATACTATGACAACCATCGACTTGCTCCAGCAAGAAAATATCTGGTGGGACAACAACTGTCTTTTTGGATATTGTCTTGGAGGTATGGTCTCCACAATAGTAAGTGCAATTGACAAAAGAATTAACAACTTGATTCTAATGACTGTCGGCGGCAACATCGCCAGGATAATGTGGCAGTCCCCCGTGCTGAAATCTGTTCGCCGGTCGCTGAGAAGCGGTTCGGGTGAAGAAGGGTATTTGAACGATGAGAAGAGACTGAACGAGAGATTCAAAGAAGACTCTCTGGCAGTCAAGAAAATGAAGAGTGCCTCCGAGCTGCTAGAATCCGACCTCCACCCCCTGTTCAAGATAGATCCTCTTGCTTACGCGCGGTTTAACGATAGCAATAAGGTGACCATGATCGAGGCGCTTTTTGACAAGACTCTTCCGATACAGACGAGAAAACAGTTGTGGGAGGCCTTCGACCGACCGAAAAGATATATAGTGCCTACTGGGCATGTTTCCTGGTTCCCTCTTGAGTACGCTTTGGGTAAGTACATTCTTAAGAAACTGGGGATAAAAGAGGCAAGAAGAAAGATGAGACTTCTGGAGAGCACAAAACCTACTGAATGATCGCGAGCCGCAGAAAGTGCTTTCAACTGTTTTATAGCCGATCCATATACAGAGTAGAAAGCCGACGTAGTGGTTAGGGCGGAGGAGACAAGAAGATCCTTTAGCGCTGGGCCCGCTTCAGATGAAAGCTCTTGGTTGTTCAGAAAATTGAATGATCTGTCACCTTGTCTAGGAACGAAGAAAAGATTCTCGCTCCAAAACGAAGAATCTCTTTTCTTACTGCAACCCGTACCCGCGACCTCGAGCCTACGAGGCTTATCGAGAACTAACCTCGCTCAAATGAACGACGTTATACGTTCAAGAAACTGACGAAGGAATCAACCAGCCCTGGATCGAACTGCTTCCCAGCACATCTGCGCAGCTCTTCTATTGCCTCTTCAGAGGATACCGGGTGCTTGTACGGCCTTCCGCTTGTCATAACGTCGTAAGCGTCTATTATTGACATCATTCTTGCCAGAAGCGGAATTGATTCGCCAACCAGTCCTCGGGGATACCCTGAGCCGTCCCACCATTCATGATGACTTAAGATCTCATCCGCGATTCCCACCAGCTCTGGCGAAGAGAGGGCTATTCTAAATCCGGCTTCGGGATGGGACTTGATTTTCTTCCATTCTTCAGAGGTCAGACTGCCCGCTTTAGTTAGTATCTCCTCAGGAACTGCTATCTTTCCAATATCGTGCAGAGCACCAAGGAGCAGAAGATTATCGAGTTCGGCTTCAGACAATCCGATGAACTTCCCGAAATCCCTGCTGAGAGTCTTGACCCTTTCCGTATGTTCTTCCGTCTCATAACTCTTGTTAAGCAGACTCTTCTCTAGCACCTTGACCGTTCTGCTTCTCATGGATATGTTGTTCAGGAGTTTGTCTCTATACATTCTTTCTTCAGCGGAGATAAGAGCTTCGCGAAAATCCTGATCAGCATCGAATTTCGTTCCGATTCCAAAGGAGACGCTTATAGGAAGACTGAAGCCCGTTATCCGATTCAAGGCTTTCCTGATTCTGCCAACAAGAGATTCTGCAGACTGCGTATCTGTTTGAGGAAGCAGCATTATAAACTCATCTCCTCCCCATCTGGCGATTATGTCGTCGGATCTCATGGAGGATTTCAGGCAGTCTGCGACAGTCTTCAGTAGTCTATCACCTTCTAGATGACCGAAGGCATCGTTTACGATTTTCAGTCCGTTCACATCTCCCATCACGATGCTTATAGGCATTTGCCGTTCTACATTGAGTCTCTCGACCTCCTCTTCGAAGAATGATCTGTTGTATAAGGAGGTAAGTGGGTCATGGAAGGTGACATAGTGAATCTCCTTATCTGAACGAATTCTATAGATCGCTTCAACTGCATGAGCCATAAGAATCTCGACTAGCTTTACCTCTTCTTGTTTCATTGGAGAGTCATGGTACGAGACGAGAACTCCTATACTCTTCATCGGGACCGCCAAGATCGATTGCTCGCAGTCGGTTATGACTTTGCAGAGTGAACTGTTACTTATAAAGGTAGTATTCCCGTTTTCTATAGAGTCTCTCAAAATGCCGCTCCTGAATAGGTAGCCCTGCATCGATGCCACCTCGCCCTTCGTCTCAAGGGTGACGATTTCCTGATTGTAGAGGAGATAGAGACCGAACATTTCCATCCCGAGGATATTGGCCGACGCATCAATGATCGAGTGGAAGATCGTGTCCTCTTCGTTTGATTTCTCCATCTTCAAAGCGATATCGTGAAGCTTAGAGACCTTCTCCTTTGTTCTTTCCAGCTCGTCTTTCACGAGTTTTTCATCGGTGATATCTCTTACCGCTCCTCGGATGCCTCTTACTCTGGAGGAATCTTTCGAGTAACTTGGCTTCGAGTACTCGCTCACCCATCTAAGCGCGCCGTCTTTCCTTACAATACGATATTCTATTCTCTCTTCATTTCCAGATCTCACGCTTTCAAAATGCCCTTTGTAGCAATCAAGGTCCTCAGGATGAATAACTGATTCCCAGTCCAGTTCTTGAAGGTCGGGTGAATCAAGACTGTGCCCGCTTATCCTTTCAAAGGCTTCGCTTCTCCAGACTTCGTGGTCTTCCCCGTCATTTGAGAAGTCAATTTCGTAGTAGTAATCTGAGATAGTCTCTGACATTGATTTATATCTCTGTACAGATAGGGAGAGCTGAGTCTCAACTGATTTTTCTTCCGCGAGTTTCGCGCTCAAAAATGCCGTCTTCTCTCTTACCTCTTTCCTCAAAGCCCTGTTCCACAGATACTTTCCGACCAGCACCAAGAGCATGATCAGAGCAGCGGGAAGGGCGAATAAAAGGAAACTCTGCCACGGACTGTTACTTGCATTTGCATCAATGGCTCCAAACCATTTGTTGTAAATCTGTCGGTATTCTCCTGTCGAAGAAATTATCGCCAAACCTTCGTTACGTAAAGACAGTAACTCTACATCTCCTTCTTTCACTGCGAAGCAGTATTCTAGCCTTACAAAAGGATCCTCCGACACCAAGATATTCTTTAGAGAAAGTTCCTTAATCAAATACAAACCCTGTATCTTACCGAGTAGTACTGCATCGACCTGTCCCTCATTGAGCATCCGGAGTGCAATTTCGGGATACTCGACTCTCACAATCTCACTTCCAGCTACCTCACTAGAGACAAGCTCGTCCATTAAGTCGCCCTTCTGAACGGCAACTCTCAGTTCCCTGAGATCATTGAGAGAAGAATATTTGCCAGTCTTCCTATTAGAGAAAATAGAGCCATGAAGTATTATGTGCGGATTAGAGAAATCGACAAGTATATCTCTCTCTTCCGAGTAGCACATTCCAAGCAGACCGTCAATTTTGCCGTCCTCCAGAGCGGCTCTTGCGCTCGTCCAGACTCTTAGCTCTATCTCAACGTCAAAATCGAGAGCACTAGATATTGCCCTAAGGACATCGATGTTGAATCCCACCGGAGCTCCGCGGTCATTAGCATATTCAAAAGGTGGATAATCGGTGTCTCCACCAAATTTGTACCTTACTTCAGCAAAGAGGGTAAGAAACAAAAGAATGAAAAAGACGGTTGACAATGATCTTCTCATAGTACTCCCCCGGAAGAAAATAGCCTTCCTCAAGACCAACTATAACATTGCAAAACTGAAAACAAACTCAGATTACAGATAGTTTCTTGAAGGTAGTCGATCATTCGAGCGCACGATATTCCGATCAATTTTGTATATAATTGGGTAGAGGTGATATTATGAGTAGAACTCGTGGAACCATAGATATAGCGCTGATTATTGGAGCAATCGCTATTACTGCAATCGGAATTCTCGCTTATTTATTTCCTACAACCAAAGTACCCGACCCTGGTGGAAAGTACGAAGTCGGACTTAAGATAATTGAGTTGAGCGATGAAACAAGACTCGATCCATTCTCGGATGCAAAAATGTCCAGAAGATTGATAATAGACATCTGGTATCCCTCCGACGATACCTCGGGAAGCAGAAGAAGCCCGTGGTTCAGGAATCACTCGGTTTTTGTGAACAGCCTTGCTGAAAATTACGATCTTCCTCCCATATTGTTTCAACACTTGCGTGCCGTTAAGACCAATTCCTTCTTAGATGCCGTACCTTCTGCTGATGCCAGGAATCTACCAGCGGTGATTCTCTCGCCGGGAACTCCGGCTATCGTACCGCTGTATTTTGCTTTTGCTGAGTATTTGGCGAGCAGAGGTATAGTCGTGATTGGGATTGAGCATCCATACGGAGCATCCGTTGTTGAATTTTCCGATGGTACCCAGTTCCATTTCAATAGAGACAGAGTCATGGAACTCCCCGGAGCCGAGACATTTGAGGAGGGAGTAAGACTTTCGATGAAACTTATGGCAGAGGACTTATCGTTTGTTATCGATAAGCTCGTCGAACTGAACAAAAGCAACCATGTTCTGGCCGGCGTCTTTGATACCGAAAGAGTGATTGCTTTTGGTCATTCAGGTGGGGGAGGAGTTGTTCATTTTGCTTCTCTTTACGATGAAAGAATAAAAGCTCTGTTGACTTTTGATCCCGCACTTTTTGTTATGAACGAGCGGGAGATAAGCAAAGGTATAGAAGTACCAGCGTTGATCATGGAGACCGATGAGTGGAAGGAACGCGAGGAATCAGGAAGAATAGCCGATTTGATTAACTCAAGCAGCGTTCCGCCTTATCATATAATAATCCCTGATGCTAAGCATCCCGATTTTGCGATGCTTGATCAAATCTCACCCCTTGCTAACTTCTTGGATTTTACGGGTGTCTTCATGAAGGATGGCGGAGAGTACTATCTATACAGTGTGATGCATGGCTTCATTGATTATGTGTTTGGAAATAGAAGTAAAGAGGAGTTCTATTCTGATCTTCTGCAAAGGGAAGATGTTAGATTGTTCGAGGGTGTAGATGAAATCCTCAAGCGCTAGACTTGTCTTAGGCATTTAGAAATCGACGTATGAAATCATACAGAGTCGGTGAGCACTAACGGCGACGGTAATTTGCTCAAGCCCAAAAATAACTGACGGGTGCTAAGACTTCTCCTGACAGGATTTGGTTAGGCGACGATAATTCCGCAATAAATGAACTGTCGCATTATATGTCTAGCAGTAGTCCGTCGTGTGCTACTACAACCTTATAGCGGTTGTAGAACTCTTCAAGTTCCTTCTTGGGCGGGTTTGGATAGTGTGAAAAGTGATGGGCGACTACCAGAGTGTTGTCATCTATAATTTTAAACTCCCTCATTCTGTTCTTTGTGGAGATTACTTGCTCTGCAGTGTGGTGATATGGAAAGAGCACTTCTTTCATGAATCCCAAAGTCGAATCAACAACTGCAATATCTATCGGACTATCAATTAGGTCTTTAAGACGGCCGAATGAAGAGTCTTCGATTGGGCCGGTATCGGTCGCATAAAGGAATGATTTCCCACCTTTCTTGAGCAGGAATATAAACGGTTGCTCGTCTTCTTTAACTTTGTGTACTGCAGGCACAGGGATTACGGTACAATCGTTAACCTCGATTTCTTCATAAGGTTCCGCCTGGAGAAGGACGGTTTTCTCGGGGTCAAAGTAGACTGAATTGGAAATGAGAGAGAGGACGGTAGAATTGGCGAGAACGCTCATTCGAGGAAGTCTGTCATAAGAGGCGTTGTATCTGTTCATTCTATAGCCGAAGTTTGGAAGGTACAGATGATCAGAGTGGGAGTGGGTTATTAAGAGAGTTTTTACATCAAAAAGAGAAACCTCTGCCTTCTGAGCCCCAGACATGATATTCGGCCCGAAATCGATGAGCAGATCGTCGTCAACATATACGGAAGCCGTAAGCCTGAAGCTTTCATTTCCTGCCAGCCTCGCCTTTCTGCAGTTTTCACAGTCGCAGAAGACATTTGGATGGCCCTCGTAAGCTGCGGTGCCAAGGAACAGGACTCTCATTTCTCCTCCTCTACAGCGGTACTTTGTGTCCTAGGATGGGATTGCTTTACTACGACAGATAATGAAGCTCAATCTATTCACTTTCTTCCCGAGTCTGTTGAGGATTATCCCCCAATTCTTCATTAATATCGACGTAGATAACCGGTTTTCCTTTGCCAGTGAGTATTGGATAGCTCTGTCAGTGTATTCTATTCTCTTATCGAGCTCATCCACGTAGATGCGGTCGCTTCACTGTTTCCAATCACATCGTTAGCATCGTCAGGATAGGCCCAGTTCCGTGTAGCGGTTCATCGCCTTCAAAGAGCATTCCATAGAAACTCTGTACTCTCTAAGAATCCCATCGACCGATCTTTCGTCTTTCATTGTGCATCTCCCGGATGCAAGCCTTACTGATATTGGATTTTGTTCTTGCCCATTCTCTTTGCCTCGTACATCAATCTGTCTGTCTTCAGCAATAACTCACGAGAGTGTTCCTGGTTCCACTCGGCAACACCGGCACTAAAGGTTATCTTCAATTCTTCTGATGTGTTCACTGACTCAAGTATTCTGGTTGCCGTAGATAAGGCCCCTTCGAGACCGGTTGAAGGCAGTAAGATGACAAATTCCTCTCCGCCGTATCTGAAAACATAGTCGATACTCCTTGTTTTGGAAGCGATAAGTGAAGAAAAGGCCTCAAGTATCTCGTCTCCCTTCTGATGCCCGAAAGTGTCATTGAATTGCTTGAAATCGTCAATGTCAATCATTATTACGGAGAGACTCCCGCCGTACATTTTTGCTCTATTGATTTCGTATTCAAGTACTTCAAACATCTTCTTCTGGTTCATAAGACCGGTCAACGGATCTGTCTCGGTTCTCTCCTTCAAAAGTCGATTTGCCAATTCCAGTTGGTTTTGCACCTCTATTAGTTCTTTGTTCTTCGCAATCATTAACCTGTTAGCTTCGTCAATTTCATGGTTCTTCTCCGTCATCTCCTCTATTTCCTTGAGCTTCTGTACGGTAGCAAAGGTCGCTCCCAGCTTTGCAATCACTCTGGCTTCTTCTTCCCTGAATACCTCGGAATTTAGTCTTGCTATCTCCCTGTATTTTTCCAAAGCTCCATCAACATCTCCCTTTGCCTCCTGGATTTTGGAGACGGCCTTTAGCCTGTGAAGGATGTCCGATTTGTTTCCCTTCGATCTGTGATATTCGAGTGAATGTTCAAGGGCTTCCAGAGCAGAGTCTAGATCTCCCGTCGCCTCGTAATACTCTGCTTCGTAGCGGCATATATCTGCAAGAGAGTAATCATCGCAGTTTTCACTTGCTATCTTACGGGCCTTCCTTAGGAGATCAATTGCTTCGCTCTTTCTTCCGGTATAAAGGAAGATATCGGCAAGATTCATATAGCTATTGGGCAGATCTCCCTTAAGAAAGTTCTTCTCCTTGATTTCAATTGCCTTTTGGATAAACGGCACACCTGAACCGTCCTCCGTGATGTTTTCAATAGCAATTCCCTTGTTATTTAGATACTTGGCAAGTGATAGCTCGTCGTTATTCTTTTTGGCAAGGCAAACCGCCTTCTCAGAATATTCTACTGATGTCTCGAAATCTCCCATTTTCAAGTAGACACCGGAGATGTTGTTGTAGACCATCGACAGTAACTTTTCTTCTCCCAATTCATTGAAGATAGCAATTGCATCGGAAGCATATTCAAGGGCCTTTGAAAACTCACCTGATTGACAACTGATTCTAATCATACCATTGTATGCAAGACCCATCTCGCGACTGGTTAGTCCGCTAAATTTCTCCAGTTCCCTGCTTACGGTCTCAAAGGCGATGAGAGTCTCTCCCGAGCTTGTCAAAGCTTGCTGGAACTTCCTGAGAAGCGCCAGCTTTTCCTCTACACAAGACTCATCTTTTGAAAGATACTCCTCGTAATAATCAGTGTAGCTCTTCTCGTGATCTTTCTGACTCATTTCATCCACCTTTCTCAAATAGCTGCTTCACTTATCTCAAGCCTGCCTTTTCCTTTTGCTTTTGCCTCATAGAGCAATTTGTCCACAATGGAAATGAATTCGTCCGAGGACTCCCCTTTCCACTGCCTTGCACCCGCACTGAAATAGACCTCAATATCAAGCTTCTCCTGAAGGGATCTCTTCATTCTCGAGTAGAATTCCGATGCCTTTTCCACATCTGCGCAAGGTAGGAGGATTAGGAACTCTTCGCCTCCGTATCTGAAGGCAAAGTCGTTCTTTCTGATAGATGACCTTATAGATTCTCCGATGTCGGCAAGAAGTTCATCGCCTTTCAAATGGCCGAAAGAATCATTAACGGACTTGAAATCATCTAGATCAAGCATTATCATAGTCAGGGGAGTTTCGTATCTCTCTGCTCTCGAAATCTCACTGTCCAGCACTGATTTCATCTTCCTTTGATTCAACAGCCCGGTCAATGGGTCGGTTTCCGCCTGCTTTTCCAGAAGCTTATTAATTTCCTCCAGCTTGGCTTTCATTTCCTGGAGTTCGTTGTTTTTCTCCGATATCTCTTCATTGACCGTTCTAAGTCTCTTGTTTTGCTCTGCCAGGTCGTTGATTTCCCTGAGTTTTTCCCTCGCCTCGAATGATGATTCCAGCTGGGCTATCGACCTTGCCTGTTCTTCCTTGAAAATACTCCGGCTCAATTCCGTTATCTGTTTGAACATGTTCAAGGCCTCTTTTGAGTTTCCCATCAACTCATACACTGAAGAGATATCGTTCAATACTCCAAGCAATTCAGTCTTGTTTCCATTTTCTTGATGGTATTCCCTGACTTCCTCAAGCAGGCTGATTGCCGAGGTGAAATCTCCCTCGCCTTTCAAGAAACGGGCTTCGTATTTCATCGTCTCTACAATAACGTGTTGGTCTTCGTTTTCTTCACCCAATGATTTCGCTCTGGACAAAAGCTCTCTGGCATCGGTCTTTCTCCCCGATTCGTAGTACAGCTCGGCAAGATTGAGATAACTATTCAGTAGCTCAGTCTTCATATTGAGCCTTTCCTTTATCTCTATTGCCTCTTCAAAGTATGGAATCCCCGATTCTTCATACTCTCCATTTTCCGTGATAATTGCGATATTGTTTAAACAGCATGCAACGTTAATCTCGTCCCCATTCTCTCTTGCTATCTCCAAAGCTCTGTTCACATTGGCCAGAGCTTTGCCAAAATCATTCATCTTCAAGTAAAGTCCGGACGTGTTTATGAGAACTCTCGTATACAATTCCTTTTCGCCTTTTTCAGCACAGATAGCCTGTGCTCTACGCGAATATTCAACTGCCTGTGAAAATTCACCGACAAGCGCGCTCAGTTTCACCATTGTGTTCAGCAAACCTGCCATTTCCAGAGAATCGAAGTGATCGAACTTCTTGATTTCTCTATCGATTATTTGGTGGGCAGCAAGGGTCTTCCCCTGATCACTGAGGATCGAAACTGCTTCCTTCAAGAAGACCAGCCTCTTGGGGACTTCCTCCTCGGGCAAAGACATGTATTCTCTTAACAATTCAACAACTCTATCTTTCTTTTCTTCCATCTTGTCCCCGCTTTCTGAGAGGGTCTTAGGCTATAAGATATCTTCATAAGAAACCTGAACATATGGCTCGGTTAATGAATCACGAATTTCTTTGTCAATCATCTAGTAGCGATTCCTCACGCTCGCCACTATTCCAATATACCGTGACAACTTCGAAGTTAGAGAGTCTCTTTTCGAGTATCACGGTGATTTCGTCGTCCGTTACTTTCAGTCTGTTGTAATTGGCAATTTCCACCCTGCGACCCTCTTCGAGAATGCGCTTTATTCTCTCCGGTTCAATTCCTCTTTCATCCATTCTTGAAACGGCATGCTGACTAAATGAGATCTCGGTGCTCTCTTGTATGTCCTCTCCATTATCTTCATCTTCCTGACTCATCGACCTTATTAGAGAAGCAGCGACTATCACGGCCAGAATCACAACAAGCAAAAAAAGCATAATCTCCTCCCGAAGCTGTTTCTAGGCCTCTCTCTATCCTCCTATTCTATCCTTATAAGGATGTCATCCATAATATAAGGGTCTTCTTTGCTTCCGCCTCCAAAATGGTAGCTCTTTGGTTCAGGATAGATGTCTCGATATACCGCTTCGATTCCATCGAAGTCCCAAGTAGTTACGTAGATGTTGAACTCCTCAAAACTCTCTGGTCTTCCGACCGTCTCGCCGGGAATCCTGAGAATTACTTCGTTATTCATTCTATTCGTTTGTACCAGTGGAGTGAGGGATATGGGAGTTCCAAACGACTTCGGGCCACTACCTTCAGAAGAATACGCAACTATTGACCAGCCATTTGCGAAGATAAAGTAATCCCAGTCCAGTCCGTCAGGCATAGTCGCGTTTAGGAACGGCAGGTCGGTTGATCCCTTTCTGTTGGGATCATCTACGAATATTTGGAAGGTAACATGGTCAAATCCGTTCTGTGGTCCCCATGAGTCGGTTAGATCTTTGATTCTAATCCCCAGAACCATCGAAGCTCCTATCTGCTTGACTTCAACCTCTAGCAGGTCCATCTGGTTCTTGAAAGTGATGTCTGTAGGATATTTGTACCTGCATTCCGGACCGCAGTCATCTCCTTCGGGATCTGAAATCGAAGCCAGAAGCAATTCCGGAATATCGAGAATCACTCGGTAATCATCGCTGTAGATCGATTCTCTTCTTGTATCACCGTAGACTTTGAATAGAATTGAATGGATTCCCGGGTCAAACTTCGAAATGTCCCATTCGTAAGACCACTCTCCGCTGACTATTTCGATGTCTTCTGCCTCTTCAATTCTCATGTCGAATATTATCCGCGCGGAGGAGGCTCCCGAAGCTGTTCCTGTCACAGTATAAGTTGAGTCGATCCTCTGAAAATCCTCGAGGTTCGCGTTAAACTTGATTTCAGGTGTCTCAACTTCACGAGTTTCTTCGGAAGCGATTCCCACGTAGACGGAGCGTGGGTTCATGGTCATCACGAGTTTCCCGCCTTGTTCGACAGGATAGCTTTTGGAGAGCGAATTGAAAGTGTAAATCGGCTTGATTAACTGACCCACTCCAAGGCCGGTATCCAAATTAGCTAGAATCCTACGTTCTCCCGAAGTATTCATTAAAACAAAGATCTTCTCTTCGTTATGTTCAATGCTGTAGACAAAGATCCCAGGCCCATTGGGGTCGGTTTTTAGCACTTTGACCTCCCCATACCTCAGCGCAGGGTATTCCTGTCGCAGCATTGCGAGTTCGCTTATATATCTGTAGAGCTCAGATTGAGAATCGAAGTGGTCGATTTCACCAGACTCAAAACCTCCGGCGAACATCGCTGCCCTAGTTTCTACAAAGCCTTGCTCAGTGCCGTAATAGATCACCGGGATGCCGGGAATCGTGAAAATGAAGGCCAGAGCCTGTTTAAGATTTGCCAATCCTGACCCTTTCAAGAATCGTTCCATGTCGTGATTATCGATGAAAGTCAATAGCCTGGTTTGATCGAAGTGGCTCTGCCGCGCCTCAAGTCTGTATCCGATATTCGCTGTTGGTTTCCCTTCTTTGAATACACTTCTCAGTTCAATGTTCAGCGGAAAATCCAGCATGGAATTCATTCCTGCTTCGAAAAACTCTTTTATAACCATTTCCCCAGCATCGTCGAAGGGGTCGCTTCTAACCCAGGCCTCGCCAAATGTTATGAATTCAGGTTTGCCGTTCTTCACGGCAGCTTCGTAGATACCTTCTTCACCATTCAGAAACTCGTCCCAGAATTCTAGAGGAACGTAGATTACTGTATCGATCCTCAATCCATCAATATCGGCCTCTTCGATCCAGAAAGTGAAAGAATCCTTAAGTGCTGAGATTACCACAGGATTTTCCGTGTTGAGATCGTCCAGACCGGACATCTGGTAGTTCAGCTTCTGATAAGGGTCATTGAAGTCATAGATATCGGGAGTCCAGTGATAAATACTCTCATCCTTATGATTATTGAAATCGTTTAGTGAGAAGGGGTGCTGTTCGGGAGAAGAGGTCGGGACGCTTTCGGAGTTGAGTTCGAACTGTCCATCTACGAAACGAAAATAGTCACCCACATGATTGGGAACGATATCCTGTATTACCAGCAAGCCCTTATCGTGGGCGGCTTCAACGAGTCTCTTGTAGAGTGCAACGTCACCGAAATGCTCATCAATCATCCTGAAATCTCTGGCCCAGTATCCATGATAACCACCGTAATTCACCCATGGATTCCACCATTGATTGGCCACCGGTGGGGTTATCCAAATTGCCGTTGCGCCCAATCCCTTTATGTAGTCTAGCCTCTCGATTATCCCGGCGAGATCTCCGCCGTTGTATCGCGAGTTGTCGGTACCGGCTTCTCCATATCCCATGTCGTCATTGGATAGATCTCCGTTTGAAAAACGGTCGATCATGATGAAGTAAATGACTTGATCTTCCCATGTTGTTGCTGTAAAGATGCTTCCAGTTAAGAAGACTGAAAGAAGAAGAGCAAGAAGTATCTTTTTCAAACCTCTCACCTCCGGTTTTCTACTAGATCAAAACACTGTCCAGAAACTCTCCCAGGTTCTTCACCCTGAGTCTGTGATCGATGTGTCTGTTGTAAGGCCAATCCATTATGTATGTATTGATTCCGTGATCGAGCAGATTCTCTACGTGATGAGGTGCATCGTCTACTGCATAATCGATGCCAAGAACCTTGCAAAGCTCACCCTTTCTGGAGCTTACAATTACCGATACCGGTTCGCCGATTTTCTTCTGAATCCATCTCTGAGACTGCAGCTGAACACTTCTTCCTTTTGTAGGAAAACGCGAAGTTATGAAGTAGAATTCGTGGCAGCCCTGGGCGACAAGACTACCCAGCCGCTTCAGTTCCTTTGGACTTGCATATGGAGGAAGAAACTCGTAGAAGTTCGGAGTATTTCTAATTCTCTCCCACACCCTTTCTTCCATATCGAGAGTGAGATTGGGCACGCTTTTCCAAAAGTCCCATACCTTGACCTCAACATCCATTGGCACTTCTTCAAACATTTCATTCGCGATCTTCAGGAATGCAAGATTGAAGTTCGATAGGATGTCATCAATATCTATCATTATCTTCACGGTTCACCTCCGTATAGAAGAGTATATATCATATTATTATCTCTCAAGGGGAAGTCTCTTAACTGAATTCTTGTAACTGAATTCTTGAGTGGTCACAATTATGATTGAGCCCGATTTGGTCTCGTCAATTTAAAAAAGCCTGATTCGCCAGGTTTTCCACTGCGAAGTGTTTGTGGGATAATCAGAGTAGGTCTTCTCAAAGGGAGGAAGTAGGATGTTCGAATTGAAAGAAGTCGCATTAATATATGAGACGAAGAAGCAGGCTCTGGCGGCGCTCAAATCGACTGACCTCAAGATAGAGAAGGGAGAAGAAGTTGGGATATTCGGCCCTTCGGGTTCTGGGAAGTCATCGCTTCTCTTCATTATGAGCACACTAAAGGAGCCAAGTCGCGGAGAAGTCAAATACGAAGGCAAGGAGCTTACGGCTCTTACTCCTTCCGCAAAAGCCGAACTTCGGCGCAAAGAGTTCGGCTTTGTGTTTCAAGAACACTTCTTGATAAACCATCTGACTGTCAGGGAGAATATTCTGCTCCCCCTGAAAGAAAAGCGAGGAGCAAGAAAGAGGCTCGAAGAAATCACTACTGCGCTTGGATTGAACCAACTTCTCAAGCGATTCCCGTATGAGCTCTCGCTTGGGCAGAGTCAGAGGGTAGCAGTGGCAAGAGCATTGATAGCCGGTCCGAAGGTTGTTTTCGCCGATGAACCGACCGCTTCCCTGGATAACGAAAATGGTAGCAGGGTAATAGAGCTCTTGAAGTCTTATTGCTCGAAGTCTGGTGCGACTCTGATACTTGTTTCTCATTCGTCTGAGATTATAGGTAATTTCAGAAGAAAACTCAAAGTGGAGAATGGCCAGGTCTATGAGGTTGGTGTGAATGCTTAAATACATGTGGCTATATCTCAGAAGAAGACCGGGCAGAATACTGGTCTTCATATTCGTTGTCGCTCTTGGTGTATCAATGAGCCTTGTAATTAGCTCAATCTTTCTTTCCTTCGGAGAGACGAGAAGCAGGATAGCAAAGATCAATGAGAGCTGGATTACGGTACAGTATCTCTCTGAAAGTGGAAGAGATGAATCGATTGACAATAGTCTTACCGAGATTTTCGAAGACGTATTTGGTCTTTCAGATGTTATCCCGGTAGATATCGCCTATCTCGGCTACAACCTTTTCGGAAGTGCAAGAGCCAATTTCCCTGTTTATGGAATCAAGCAGACGGAGATATCTCGAATGTTGCGGGAGAGCAATGCCTACATCTCAGAAGGGACGGTATTTTCCCCAGGGACAAATGAAATTATTGTCTCCGATTCATTTCTAAGAGCCTCAGGAGTAGATCTGAAAAATGTCTATGAGGAGATCTCCGAAATGTCGAGCGTAGGTCTATATACAGTGGTCGCATCTCTGGAAGGACCATCGGTGTTTGGACTGGGGCCGTCGGGGATTTCGAGGGGCAGGGGATCATTTGGCTTCCTTGTATTCGCTGAGGATGGTTTCCTAATGGCAGTTGAAAACGAGCTGAGATCAAGGATCATCGGAGAAGAGCTTTCAGTTTCGATCGAAGGACCTGTTTCTTCCCGGGAGACCCTTGAAAGGCAGTACGCAACCTACTATTTGGGAGTCTTCTTGACAAATCTCTTTGTCTCTCTGGTCTTCATAATAGCTCTTACAATGCTTAATTCGGTAAGCATTCGTGAAAGAAGGAAGGAGTATGCTATCCTTACTGCCATAGGTCATTCTCCCGCGAGTTTGAAGGTAAGACTCTTTCTGGAGTCGCTTTATCAGGGAATTGCTGGCTGGATCCTTGGCCTCCTTGCAGGTGGAGCCGTTCTTTCACTATTCGAAGATCGCTTTTTCACGCCCAATGGACTTTATATAGGCGACAGCGCCGTCTCATCTATTTGCACGTTATTTATACCGTTCACTACGATTGTTCTATCTCAGATACTTATAGGAAGACATCTGAGAAGAGATCTCGTCGGTCTTCTGAAGAGTTCTGAAGAAAGAGTCGGTCTGCTCAAGAAGAGATTCAGGAATATCGGTTTGCCCTGGCTCCAATTTCCTCTGAGAAGCGATGGTTACAGATCTCTTTTTGTTAACATCATCGCGTTTGCCGCGCTGGTGACTGTTTTTGGTTCACTTCTATCTTCGTTGACGGGCACTGTTCGAGACAGCGGCTGGTTATTCGATCGTCGTTCCTATATTCAGACCTCGGAATTGGAGGAGTTCACGCTTCCCGAAGAAATTTCATTGAAGTCGACGTCTGTCCTTCCTGCCGATCTTCTCGAGCTGGATGTGAAGCTTATGTTCGGCGCTACGAAACTCTTCATTCCAGTTGTGTCTGCTGAGCATTCGAGACTTCTATCGATTCTTGGCGAAAATCCCGTGGCCGGTACGCTATATGTTAGCAAGGGTCTTTTCGACTTGATTGTCAATGGTTCTGTCAGGGGGTTGGATTACTCCTCGATGGAGGTTCTTCCTAATCTAGAAAGTCTCGCTGGTGTCTTAGTGCAAGACAGAATAGAATCTGCCGGTCTCCTGGTATTATACGACGACCGTAATCTTGCAGGTGAAATAAGAAGTTTCGCCTCCGAGGCCGGTCAGGTGGAATTGGTCGACAGGAAGACTTTCGAGTTGAAGATCCGTGCCGAGACGCAGTTCATGGAGTTGATTTCGTCGATAATCATCTATCTTCAGTTAATCGTCGTCATAATAATCGGCCTGGTTACTGTTACAAGGGTGACCTTGGCGAGACGGAGCGAGATATCTATCAGGAACATTTTGGGACAGAGCAGAGACGAGATCGGTCTTCTCTTTTTCGGAGAACTGTCATTAGTGCTTTT
The DNA here is from genome assembly GCF_002425715.1 of Mesotoga sp. UBA5557. Lineage (NCBI taxonomy): Bacteria > Thermotogati > Thermotogota > Thermotogae > Kosmotogales > Kosmotogaceae > Mesotoga > Mesotoga sp. UBA5557. Next base: position 37,693 of record NZ_DIMV01000064.1, on the reverse strand, counting down.
CCTAGGCGCAGCAACTGGCTATCTTCTGACAACGATCTGCTGGCAGATTTTTAGATTGGTCTTTCTTCGGGGACTGTACATTTCCTCGATAGTGGTTCCTGAGACGCTTTTCAGAATCTCTGTAATGACCGTTATTGTTTTGCTGGCCGGAGTAATCACGGCAAGATTCTTGATTTCGAAACAAGATCCAATATCAATTATCGAAAGATAGGTGAAGAGATGAGATATAGAGAGCTCGCTTACCCAGGAGACGATTACGAAACGGGGCCTTTGAACAAGATCACCGATCTTGAGGGAATACGAGTCGGGCATTACACTTTGACTGAGGATTCACCGAGATGTCTTCGAACGGGAATAAGCGTCATAAGGATTCCTTACGTATATGAACGGCCCGTCCCGGCAGCTTCCAGCGTCTTCAACGGTTATGGAAAGTCGATGGGTCTTATTCAGATAGAAGAACTCGGGACGATCGAAAGCGATATCTTTCTGACCAACACACTTTCAATTGGAGCCGTACATCAAGGTGCGGTAAGGCTCGCCCTCCAGAGTAATCCTGAATTGTCGTCGCTAAACGTAGTCGTCATGGAGTGCAACGATGGCTTTCTAAATGAAATTCGAGCTCTTGCGATAAAAGAAGAGATGGTTACCGATGCGGTCGGGGACGCGAAAAAGAATTTCCAGCTCGGCAGCTGTGGCGCGGGGACCGGGATGGTTTGCTTTGGTTATAAGGGCGGGATCGGTTCGTCTTCAAGAATCGTCGAGTTCGGAGGCAGGAAATACACCTTGGGGGTTTTCGTTCTTTCAAATTTTGGAAGATCGTCCGACCTTAGAATTCCTTCTCTGGAATTGCGTCCCAAGCTACAGGATCCCGATCGTGAGAAAGGATCGCTCATCATGATCCTGGGAACAGATCTGCCTTTGATGCCACATCAGCTGAAGAGAGTAACGCGCCACATGAATCTTGCTATTGGGCTACTGGGAGCTCCAGGGCACCACGGAAGTGGAGACATTTCACTTGCTTTCACTACATCCAGAGAGTACAGTCTGTCCGAGCAGAGCTTAATGAACGAAGGGAACACGCAGAGCGAAATATTCAGGGCAGCTGTCTGGGCGTGCGCAGAAGCCATAGTCGATTCGATGCTCTGCTCGGGTGCTATGACCGGATTCAAAGGGTCTGTAGACTCTTTAAGAAGCGCGATGCAATCAGACCTCTGATCAAATAGAGTCCTGCCGGTGATTTTGTAGACACTCTAAGAACGATTTGATCGGAGCATCTACTAATTTGGAGACGAAAATGGGCGATTCGAATTCCAGACAGGATTTCAAGGAAGACTCCCGGTCATGTTATGACTGCAGTTCCAGTATCGACACTGCCAGCTACATTGATCTCTTTTCTCTGGCAAGAAACGGCATTCTGCTCTGCGGTGTATCGAAAGGCGGGAGCTGTACCATCCTCAATGCGAATCCCGCCGCGCTCAGAAAAGAACGTCTTTCAAGAGATGAGCTTGTCGCAGAGGAGTTCGAGGGCTATTCCTGGCGCTGCTGATTTCGGAATCATAGATTTGATAAGGGAAGTCAATATCACAGGTGTTCCCCGTCACATTAGTCCGAATCGCCACTCGGATTCGAGAACGGATATCTTGAGAGACATGGCGGTTTACAGACCGAACGAAGGCGTTATTGCAGTCGTTTATGATGATGTCAGCGATTCGGTAAAGGTTTGCACGAAGCTGGAAGAGAGCAAACCAGAGCTTGGCAGATTGGTTTCTAATCTTCCCGGAATCGCTTTCAGATGCAAAAACGACAGAGAGTGGACCATGGAAGTAGTCAGCAGAGGGATCATGGAGCTCACTGGTTACCGGCCAGAGGAGATTATTGGAAACAAGGAACTGCCTTACTCGGATTTGATATACACCGAAGATAGGGAAATGGTGTGGGAACAAATCCAGGAGTCTTTTACAGCAGGCGATCACTACGAGATGGAGTACAGGATAGTGACCAGGTCGGGTCAGCTCAAGTACGTTCTTGAAAGGGGAAAGGTAGTTGCCGGCGAAAGTGGGGGCGAAGTGTTCGTCGAAGGCTTCATCTAAGACGTTACAGATCTTAGGGTAGCGAGAAGAGAGGCCGAGGAGAGTAAGAAAAAACTCGAGGCTACCTTAACAAGCACAATTAATGCGCTTCCCAGAATTGTGGAGATAAGAGATCCCCACACTTCGGGGCATCAGAGAAAAGTGGGGCTTCTTGCAGTCTCGATTTCCAGGAGAATGGGACTTAAGGATAGACTTTGCGAGAACATAAGGACATGCGGTCTTCTCCACGATATCGGGAAACTCTGGATCCCCTCCGAGATTCTAAGCAAGCCTGGGAGACTTAATCATATAGAGTTTGAAATGATCACGGAGCACTCTCGACTTGGATATGAAGTTCTAAAGGAAATTGAGTTTGATTTTCCGATCACGCCGACTACGTGATACAACACCATGAGAGGCTAAACGGTTCTGGATACCCTAACGGGCTGAAAGGAGAGGAGATACTCCTGCCGGCAACAATGATCGCTGTGGCAGATGTCGTCAAAGCAATATCGTCGCACAGACCCTACAGGCCGGCACTTGGAACAGAGGTGGCAATAGAAGAGATCACTTCCGGAGCAGGTACCCTTTACGATCGTTCGGTTACGAGGGCTTGTGTCGATTTGCTGGAAGATGGATTCACTTTCGAGTAGATCATGGAGAGGGTATCGCCTCGATGATATTTCTCTTCATGCCAAGAATGGGTATTCTTCTTCCAGTTACAAGCGCCTGATAGGTCCTTCCGACTTCAAGCATCTTGAAGACCTTTGAAGCAGCATAGAATCCCTGGCTTTCGGCGTTTTGGATCACGAATTCCTCTCCAGTATCTGCCGTCACTCTATAATCGGATTTTCCGGCTTCGGAATTGTCGACTTTCTCGACCACGGTTATTTCGATCATCGTCACGGCCCTGTCGCCCCAGGTAAAAACGAGGTAGAAAGCCAGTGCAACGATAACCGTTCCCAGTAGGACGAATATCTCTCCCGAAAGATTCTTGAGTCTTTTTTTCAAACTAGCCACTCTCCCCGAGTCTGAATTCTAAGTCCTTTCAATTTTCCAAGCCGCCTTCCTCAGCCTGTTCATGATTGCAAGTCCCACACCTGTTTCAGGGAAAGGCTCGGCAATGATCTGAGAGTATTCCATGTTCTCTTTATTTCTCAGTTCTTTGAAGAGGTTCGAGGCAACCTCAAGGAGGTTGTCTCTCGAACCGAGAACGACCTTCTTGACCTGAACGGGATAATAGTCCTTCATCTCTTCAGAACAAAGAACGAGAGACTTCTTTCTTCCAGCCACTATTCCCACCTTTGCGACAATCATTCCGGTCTCTCCTTCGACGAGTATCAATGGAATGTCTGGAGAATAATGTCTGTATTTCAAACCCGGCGACATTGGATCACCAAGATACTCTTTTCTGCCAGAAACAAAATCCGGAACAAGAAGATCTGGAAGGACTCCCTTCAGTTGATCGGGGTCGATCGGGCCCGGTCTCAATAGGGAGGGTCTTCCTCTTGAGAGATCAATAATCGTAGATTCCAGTCCGAAAACCGTCGAACCCGAAAGGATTGTGCAGCATACTCTTTCGTCCATGTCTTCGATCACGTGTTCTTCCATTGTGGGGCTTGGTCTGCCTGAGAGGTTTGCGCTGGGCGCTGCGATAGGAACACCCGAGAGTCGTATCAGTTCTTGGGCCACCCGGTGGGAAGGAAATCTGACGGCCACACTCTTCAGCCCCGCAGTAACGGAGTCAGGTATTTCCTTGCTTTTCTCGAAGATCAGCGTCACCGGCCCTGGCCAGACAAGATCCATTAGAGCCGAAAAACTTTCGACATCTTGTGATACGATTTGTTTCAACATTTCCATGGTAGAAATGTGAACTATCAGTGGATTGTCCTGGGGCCTGCCTTTTGCCTCAAAAATCTTCATGATGGCCGTCTCATCAAAGGTATTCGCGCCCAATCCATAAACAGTCTCCGTAGGAAAAACGACAAGTTCGCCTTTCCTGATTAGTTCTGCAGCCTTCTTCAGAATTGCTTCATCGGGGTTCTCGGAATTCACCCGTAAATAGACAGTATCCATTCTTCCTCCGTCGGTTAAAGAAACCTTCTAATTACTCTCCAGAGCCAAAGGGCTCCCGTAATTATAACACTCACTATTAGTCCGGAAGTGATCGGGAGCCACAATTCGAAATTACTTAGGTTTATGTGAATATCTCCAGGAAGTCTTCCAAAATTCAGACCGACTCTTCGCAGCAGAAATAGAACAAGCGCGACCGTTATACAGACAAGCCCAATTCTGATCAACAGTTTCTCAAGATACTCCAGAAGAATCACCTCTTTGCCTTCCAGATAGATTATAGACCCTTTTCCGGCTAGGCAAATTGAGCGTCTGTGAAGTCAATACCATCCCATAACACGAAAGATGTTGTAGTGCCTTCAAAAAGCCAGAAAGTGAAAATACGCCGCAGGCTATCACGGTAAACCTCACATGAGCGCTCTACGGTGGGAAGATGACCGTAAGCTCTAGAAAACCAAATGAGATCCAGAGTTATTGAAAGCCTAAGCGATTCGACTCTAGAGCGGCAACCTGTTTGCGCAGTTCATTCCGATTCGTTCAATCTGAGCATGAAGTCGGCCGCATCGGTTCTTTCTTGCCATCCCTGCTTTGAGTAGAATCCTCGGCGATAAGACTCTCTCGACCTTATGTTTATCAGCCTTATCCTGCAGCAGCCTCTCTTTTTGGATTCATTTACCGCGCCTCTCAGGAGCTCTCCTCCGATGCCCTTTCCCCGCCAGGGTGTTTTCACAAACAACTCTCCAACATAACCTTCGGCGCCACCCATGAACAGATAAGGCATAAAATGCACGCTGGCGTATCCTGTCAACTCCTCTTTCTCTTCTGCAACGAGAATGAGGTGATCGTCTTTCTCCACACTCCACTGAACCATCTTTTCAATGCTCTTCAAGTATGTTTCCTCTTCAAAACCCTTGTTCTTGAACCATCCGATATCGATGATGATATCCTTGAGACCAGCAACATCTCTTGGTTCAACTTCTCTTATCGTCAATTCGTTCACACTCCTTCATCATTGTTAGCTCAAGGCGATTATTGCATTGAACATTGATCAATAGCAATCACTTCATCCTCGGTCCCGAAAACAGCCTTCCTTAATGATAACCGGTCGCTGCCGAATAGAGACATCACTGACTCATCAGGCGAAAAAGCTCATTGGATAAAACCCCTGCTATGATTGTGCCTTTACATCGAAAGATGCGACTACATTCTTGCCAGCTTTTTTCTGAACCGAAGCTGGCCCGATCCCTTCAAGCAAATGATCCTCAGGTGGAAAAAGAGAACCGCTCATTTCAGTAATTCAAACTCAAAGAAATGAGATAGGAGAGTTGGGAAACGCTTAACCAGTGTCCTTTGAAGAGGTTTTCAAGACTTACGTTGCATTGACACCGCAACCTCACCGTGATAGAATGAACTCTGTAGGGTGGAGAGATGGCCGAGAGGCCGAAGGCGCGTGCCTGCTAAGCACGTGAGGGTTTATACCCTCCGAGGGTTCGAATCCCTCTCTCTCCGCCATTGTATTGTTTATGGGTGCCCGTAGCTCAGCTGGATAGAGCGCTAGACTGCGGATCTGGAGGCCGGGCGTTCAAATCGCCCCGGGCACGCCATTAATCTTTCTTTATAAAACCATTTCCTTTAATTTTTCCATCACATCTTTCGGTTTCGATATGCCATATATGCAGTTTGCTGGGTTTGCAACAAACTCTTTCTCAGTGCTGACGCTTCCCACAAAGGCTCCCCCACGAAGGTTCTGAGTTCCTGCATCGGTCGTAAAGCCTCCCATTACCCCTCTATCTCCCGAACCCATTCCAGACGAGGTTACAGGAATCACGTGACCAACTCCCATTATGAGTTCGAAGAAGTTTCTCTTTAGCATGACGTTTGTAATGTGTCTGGCGACAATCATATGAGAGTTTGCGCTGAACATTCCGTGGGTAATCTCCACTCCGGCATCGCTGAACTCGTACTTGAAAGATTTCCTGTAGATCTCCACGAACACGACACCGAGCAGCCCCGCTACCGTGAAAAGAAGTACCGGCCCGTTGTCGAACAACGGTTTGAGATCATTGTAGGTCTTCTCGGGGAAAACGTACCTTATCAACCAGCCGGCAGCATTCAAGAGCGCCGGCCAGAAGAACCAGCCGAATCTCCTTCGGGAGAAAGCCAGTAGAATTCCTGGAACTACTGTCAAGGCTATCCAGATTGCTATAAGAAAAAGGCGATTGTTTCCGTCTATGCCCGACAGGTCAAAGTTCAGATAGAATATGATTCCTAGAAAGAAATAGTAAGGATAGATGAAGTACCTGATCATAAAAGAGCGACGTGTTGGTTTAAGGTTCATTCGTATCGCCTCCGGCTTTTGAGATCATTTGAAGAAGTTCCGTCTCAAAGCTTACTTGATCTTCAAGTACAATCTTCTCTGCCTTTCCGTCTTTAAGAAAGAGCAGTTTAGCTTCAACGGGGGACAAGAGATCTCTGAGAATGTAGAGGTAGAACCGCATCTGGAATCGGTACTTTTCGATGAATCCGGGACTCCAGTTCGCGTATTTGAAATCTACAATCCTCCACTTTCCGTCCTTCAAGTATAGTTTATCAACAATTCCGATCAAAACATACTTCCCGAACCCATGTTGAAAGTGGAATTCGCTTAACACTCTTTCAGAATCTTCAATTTCCTTGATGATTTGATGTTGGACCAGTCCTGAGAGAACTCTCTTCACTTCAATCAGATCATCGTCGCTGAAGCTAACCCTGTCAACAGAGACCGGTCTTCCTCCGTCGATGATCGATTTCAGAGTTAGGGGAAGTCCTTGAACACTTTTCATCCCCAGCGGTTCCAGGATGCTGTGGGCCAGTAACCCGATATTTGCCTTTCGCTTCACGAGGTCCGGACTTCCGGCATCTAATGCAGTTTCGAACTCGGCCTCGTAGTCAGAAGTTATGAAGGTCGCCGAGAGGTATTTGACGTAAGAAGAATCGGCAACCGGCATTACCGAAGCGATTTCCGGCAAAGAGAATTCAGTTCTGGAGGATCTGTCCTCAAGGGAAGCAAATTCCCCTGGAGAGAACGGTTCGGCTATTTCCTTCAAGAAACTGTTTATCTCGCCGCTTTCCGGCTCTAGCAGAGATCCTGAAAGCAAGATTGACCATGGGCGTGAAGAGTCTCCTTTTCCGTTTAAACTAAGAATAAGCATTTCACGCGCCCTCGATAAGGCAACATAAAGTGTCCGCTTCTCTTCTTCCAGTTCCTTTTCCTCTTCCTGTCTCGCCAGTCGTCCAATTCGGCCCTCTTCATCTTTGTCAGGCTTACTCTTCGTAATGAGAAATCCCTTCTCATCAAAGAAGAGCCGCTTACTGGAGTTTCTTTTTTTCCAGTACATGTCGCCAATTACGACAATAGGAAACTCCAATCCCTTCGACTTGTGAACAGTAAGTATCTTGACGCTATCCGACTCTTCTGTCTCGAGAGTGGCTTCAGATTCATCACTTGAATCAACAAACGCCCTTATGTTTGAGGAAAGCTCGCGGAGGGAACTACCCATTCTATCAAGGTCCTGGGCCAGCTCAATCAGCTTCTTCACGTTGGCAATCATTCTCTCGCCGGACTTAAGTGTTGCCAGTTTCGCCAGATACTCTGTTTCATCAACAAATCTCTGGAGAATATCGCTCGGGGAGAGCACATGTTTGAGCTTCCCAAATTTATCGAGCAGCTCCTTCAACTGAACGAATATTCCATCGTTGCTTTCCTGCAGAACGAAATACAGCGGAGCACGACTCATGCCTTGTCTAACCCTCAGAGAGAGCATTTCATCAAGTGTAGCTCCAAAGGCCGGTGATAGCAAGAATGACGCGAGATTGTTATCATTCAAGGGATCGACGAGGAGATCAAGCCAGGATAGGGGACCGGTGACCTCCGGCCTTTCGTAGAAGTTTCTGCTGCCGACGGTATAGAAGGGAATATTCATTTCTTCGAGAGCTGCTTCGTAACTCGTAACTCTGGAAAATGTTCTCAGGAGTATAGCAATATCTCCAGGAGTTACTTGACGCTTTAGGCATCCTCCTGACTTGTTTCTGAAAACAATTTCCTCTTCGAGAAGCGCCCTTATAGTCTTTGCCACTCCCTTTGAGTCGTCTGAGGTCTCACTGCCAATTATTCTCACTCTTGAGGAGTTAGTGTCAATTTCGTAAGGGATCGATTCGACGTCTTCCCCATAAACTGAACGAAAGAATTGACCTTCAGTGTTCTCTTGCATCACTCTCTTGAAAAATCTGTTCTGGAATGAGACAAGGTCGGGATGTGAGCGTCTATTGATCCGGAGATTCTTGACAGCTGCTCCGCTTCTCTTGAAGGTATCCATTGTCTTGTTGAAGACCGAGACGTCTGCTCCCCTGAAACGGTATATGGATTGCTTTGCATCTCCTACGAAGAAGACATTGTTCTTGCCATCGGCCTTAAGTAGTCTGATTATCTCGTTTTGAAGCTCATCTGTATCCTGAAATTCGTCAACAAAGATGTATCTAAACCGATTGCTGTACTTCTGCTGCACATCAGGCATTTTCAGCAGAAGATCTCTCGTTCTGGTCAGGAGTTGATCGAAGTCCAGGAGGCCGGAACCCGTAGTTCTCATTTCGTAATCAGACAGAACTGCCCTGTAAGATTCCGCGAATGCCTTCGAACCGTCGATGATTATTTCGGCATCCGAGCCCAGATCTCTGCCTGAACACTCAACGGGAGAGGGGTTAAGATAGAATGAGTGCCTCTCCCTCGACAATGCATCTTTCATCAATCTAAACGCCCTATCGAGTCCCATCAGCCGAATGAGCGGCTCAATAGATTCCAGGTTCTCTTCGAAGTAAGTCCTGACAACCTTTTCCTCAAGTGAAGATCTCCTCATTCCGTTGATAATCTGAAATCCCGGATCTATGCCCGCGAAGAGGGCGCACTCCCTCAGTATCCTTTCGCAGAAAGAGTGAATGGTGGAGATCCAGGCGTATGAGAGCTTGCTTCTCAAGAACTTCCACTTCCCCGGTTCACCGTGAGAGATCCTGAGATCAAATTCGCTTATTACGCGGTCCTTCATTTCTCTTGCAGCCTTATTCGTGAAGGTAATTGCAACCACGTTGTGGACATCAAGCTGCTCGCCAAGCCTGAATGCTCTTTCAAATACTCCGACATACTCCTTAACCAGTGTATATGTCTTCCCCGTACCGGCAGAAGCGGTGACAAACATGTCGCTATTCACTATCTGATCCACCTTCCCTCCAGGTGATCGCTCTCTTGACAGCTGCGAATTTGCAGTTGTAGCACTGGTTTGAAGAACGGATGAACGAGGGTGGAAATCTCCCCGAATAGATTCCTTCGGTTATCTTCCGGAGCCATTCAAAAAGCTCAGACTCCCTAACGATTCTTTCTGTTTTTCTCTTGTTCGCAAACTCCCAGGACTTCTCTTCGTCTGAAGAAATCGTTCTAAAGGCAGATTTGTTAACTACTCTTCCTATCAGTGTCTTGAAAACCCCCCCTGCAACATAGTATCCTTTCTCTTTAAAGAGTTTGTCTGCAACGATAGAATACAGGAGAAGCTGCTTTTCGTCACCGCTGTCGCCTCTTTTGTAGTCTATGAGATACATTGCGCGGCTCGATTCATCGAGATCAAGTCGATCGATTTTGCCTCTCAAGAAGAAATCAGACTGCAGTTCTACCGGTTTCGTATCTCCAATTCCGAAGGCTTTCTCGAAAGCGAAAGGAACGAAATCCCCCTGCATGAAGTTCGGTTTCTTGGATTCTCTTTCAGTAATGTAGTCCCTGAGAATCTCTTTAAGCCTTTCGAATTCAAACCTAAAGACTACCTCGCTATCGTGCATCAGGTGTCTGGAGATATTCTCGGAAAGAGAGCTCTGCCAGTCCTTGGTCTTTCCGGAAAAGAAATCTCTAAGAACGGAATGGAAAATGTTTCCCTCATCGAGGGCTGTTAGCTCAAAAATCCTTTCCAAAGAGATATCGAGACCTACAACGTAGGAAAGAAAGAATGAAAATGGGCAATCGTCGTAGGACTTCAGACGCGAGAATGAGAAGACCTTGCCGACGATCCTGCCTAGGTCTCCTGCATTTTCGACAGACCAGCTCAACTCCCTTCCAAACTGGGTAAGGACTGAATCGAGCGGTTTCAGTGGCCCGAATTCCTTAAGATCGTTCCATGCTTCGCTTCTGAACAGTCTTGCTGCCGCAATCTTCAGCTCTGATTCACTCATCGATGATCCCAGTTCCGGAATATATCCGAATCTTCTGCCGGCCCTTCTCCCTTCCCGGAGGATTTCACACCCCGAACTCTCCAAAACGCTCTTCAGGTAAGGAGATGGAAGAATTGGTTCACCGTCAACCGTTGACTCGGGAAGAGTAAACCTTACAGACTCAAGTGCCGAACTTACTGATATGTGGAGATTCAGTCTCTGGTGCATCTCCTCATCCAGAAGAAGATCCCTGGGCTTGATCTCCCCAAATTGGGTGAAACTGTACAATGGATTCAAACTGACATGGGGATATGCACCGTCCACGAAGCCGGCAAACAGCTTGATCTTCTTCTTCGAAAAGCGCGAATTTATAAGCGATTGCACTTCGACTCTGTTTGCTTTGCTCCTCGAAAGAGGGAATTTGTCATGCCTGAGCACAACCATTAGATACCTGTAGTACTCTTGCGGAGAGATCAACTCCTTGCCCATGAACTTGAGGAGTTTCTCCAGATCTGTAAGAGTGTGATCGAAGAGCCTTCTAACTGCCGCGAATTCCTGCTCCTGCAAGTCATTCTGATACTCATCAAAAGTATCTGTCAGTGAGAGTTCCTTCTCCCAGCCAATCAACATTTCACGATAACTTCCCACCGACCTCTTTCTCAAGCTTCTGAAAGGTTCAAGAACGCTGAAAATCTTCTCAATTGCGGGCAGAAGATCGCCTTCAATACGTTCAACGATTCCGGCAAGCTCTTCCGCAGCGCTCAGTTCAAGCTCATCCTCGGCCAGTGAGATTATGGCCTCGCGCCTCGCTTCAATGTGATGAACAAGCCTTCCAAGGTGTTCTTGCCACGAGAGTCTTCTCTTTTGGAGCGACAGCCTGAGACCTGCCCTCTCGTATATTATTCTAGACATTGAAGATACGTACTCAAGAAATTTCGAATCTATTTCTCCTCCATAACCGGAGTCGCCCATTGCGATGATCTTCTCAGGCGGGAAACCCAGAACAGCAGTCTCTAGAGGAAGAATCAACCTTCTGATCGAGAGAGAGGAGTAAAGCTGCTCATCACCTTCAATTCTGCAGGGAACCCCATACTCGCGGAGCTTTCCCGAGAGCAGTTTTCTGTAAGCGAAGAAGTCCGAAGCGACAACTGAAATGTCGCCCGGTTCGTGCCCCGATATGAGCAAGGATTTCACAAACCTCGATATTCCCTCAATCTCCGCAAAGATATCGGGGTAAACGACTATATCGACCGATGCGCAGGCTTGCTTTCCGCTTGCGGATGAGAAAAGAGAGTCTTTGAAACTCTCGAATTCACTGGAAGGGGGAGTCTTCTCGAAAAAAATCCTTCTGATCTCAAGTTCGGGAAGATTCTCGGCTATTTCATCTACCGTTTCCACAATCGAATCGATATTCGAGAACAGGAACTCCTTTCCGGGCTCTTGGGGAACGGTGATGAAGACCTCGTCATAAGCTGGAATTACGGCCTTGAAGAAATGCTTAAGGGCGTGACTGAAGTCGTGGAACCCGTCGAGGAATAAGTACCTGCCGAACTCCCCGCATCTGAGATCCCTTTCGCAGTCATCGATTTGAGTGTAAGCATCGAAAGTGTCAAAAATTCCCTTCTTTGATAATCTGTTCTGAAGCTCGACATAGATTGACTCGAGAATCGCCGACACCTCATCGTCTTCAGAGAACATCTCTCCAAAACCACCGTTTTCCTTTACGTCGTGCACCATTTCAAGCAGATAATCGACGAATACCGGCGAATCGGCGAGTTCCTCTCTTCCGATTTGATCGAGAATATCCCCAATTTCCATTCTTATCAGATGGTTTCCCACATGGATCGATGCCGGATTAAGTGCGCTGAAAAGCTCGACGGCAAACTGATCCATCGCAAGAAATCTGGAAGCGGGAATCGTTCCAACTCTTGAAATAAAGCTTTCTCTGACATATCTGACATGATCTCCGGAAGGACCGACAAAAAAATAGGAAAACGGGTCTTCCCTGTGCGCTGCCTCTAGCTCTTGAAGCATTCTTTCCGTTTTTCCGGAGGCCGAAGGCCCGATGAAAAGCGTGATTCTCATATATATCCTCCCACTAGTAAGATTCTATCACCCGCGAAGGAGTACCGACAAAGAGAGACTGAATTCCTGGATTATTTTCGCAAAGAGATGCTCAGTTCAATCTTGAAGAAAATCAAATCGAGATTCCTTGAGGCAGATTAACTTCTTATTCGATCTGCCTGTTTATGCAGCTCTTGACTCCAGTAACGTGGAAAGGCTTAATGAGGAGTTTCGGGACCTTTGATGCAGGCAGCTCGTTTCAATAGTATTCGATTATCCTCTCAATTGCTGACAAGAGACTGAACTCATTGTTTTTCTCTTTATACAGCCGTTCTTCAATCCAGTTTCCTCTAGAATCGAAAGTGTATTCGATCCTGAGGTGGAGTTCTCCCGCAATGTATTCTCTGGAGGTAATCAAGCCGGTTGAATCATAACTGTATTCAGCGATCACCACTGTTTCTTCTCCGCAGAAGGCCTCAAGAAGAACAACCTCTCCCTCAGCATTTCTTGAAATGGTTGTCTTGAGGGAGCCCGAGTATTCTAGAGAGGCATAGAAGGGCTCCACAGGGAGTGATACCCAGACGGTCCCTTCCACCTCTTCTTCCATTTCACGCTTTTCGACAATTTCAAAGTACCCGTCCGATACTCTTCTTAGACTCTGAACGACTGATCCGCCTGAGAAAGTGTTGATTTTTCTATCGAAAATGAAATCCACATCGCTGATTATCGTTTCTTCGTTCAGAGGAAGCAGGTTGTTTATTGAAAAGATCTTCGAAAGACGAGAGTCGTCATATTCGTAAATTGTCCTCGAAGTAAGCTTGTTTTTTCCATCAAAAACCGATTCTTCCAGAACTCTACCGTCTTCGTCAAGAATGCGGTTGGTCTTTGAAAGAACCGCGCCGAGTTGATTTGTCCTCACTCTGTGTATCTCCCGACCTTCTCGTTCATAAGTGATCTCGACTCTCTCGACCAGTCTGTCTGGTCCCAGAAGCGGAGGCCAGTAGTCATAGGTCTTCTCTTCAATGACCCTGCCAGAAGAGTCATAGCTGAACTGTGTTTTGGAAGTGAAGTTTGCACTTGCGTTCCTGTAATATCGACTCTCCAGAACCAGGCCGGCGGTATCGTAGGTATATTCGACTCTGCTGTATTCCTTTCCATTCGTATGAAGTGCGGTAATAACCGGCCATCCTTGCTGAGAGAATACCTCGATTCGCTTCGTCTCTCTCTTCACTTGTGTCCATTCACCGTTCTTTTCGCCGTAAGAAACCTGAGTGACAATAACCCTCTCAATATCTCCCGCGACCCTCTCGGTCTCTGATGTGAAAACCATTGTGGTTACCAAAAGGAAGAATAAAATCATTGATATGAAGACCTTTCTCAAGACTAATCACCCCCAATGGACTTACTAGCGGTTAAGCTTTTTCGCTTTCAACATCTTTGACGTTTTTGGGAGGGTTAAGTTTAACGAAAGCGAAGAGACAGAGCATAGCTGCTCCGGCTATCGTAATTGCCGACCCCACTCCCAGTTTGTCGGCCATGAAGCCAATCAAGGGAGCGAATATCGCCATCAGCAGAGTCTTCAACTGTGATTCTACCGAGAGACCTGAAGCCATCGTTTTATGATCTATGTTATCGCTGATATAGCTAATGTTGATGGGGCGTCTGAAGTTCTCAAGGATGAACAAAAAGAAGAAGATGAGAACGGCCAAGACTTGCAGAGCGAAGATCTGAAAAATACCGCTAAATATGATTAGAACTGCACCGAAAATGTAGGTGTAATTTAGCGCTCTCGCTTCAGTTCCAAACTTGCCGCTTAGTTTTCCAGCGTTTTTGGATGCATAGCTAGTGGCAATGTAGATAACGAAGTAAACTACGCCTACGATTACGGACGTCCTCTGTTCTGCGCTGAAGGCTATCATTATTGGTAGTCCGAGAGCCAGGGCTTCAAGTATCGGCTGAAGATATTCCTTTACAACTTTAAAAAACGCATCGTAAAGAGAGGAATTCAGTACCCCTTTGAGAGCGTCTCCATTCCTAAAAATACCCAGGAAGGCTTTTATCGTTTCTCTTTTTTCTCCGGACCTCAACTCGCCGTCAAGTTCCTTGGGATAGAACATCAGGTTAATGAGGTTGGCGGCATAAGGCAGGACAGAAGCGAGGAATACTATCTTGTAGCTGCCCGAGTAGAATACCAGAAAGGCGGCTATTAAAGCATTGATCGCCGATCCCAACTGTGATGCCGCTCGAGTCGCTCCGTAGTAATGAACCTTCATGTCGGTCATCCCATTGATTCTCAAGTATTCCAGTATCATTGCTTTGTGGGTTCCGGTTCGGAAAGCTTCTCCAAATGCGAAGGCTATCATGGCTATCATATAGACATAAAAACTGGGAAAGAAGTAAAAGACAATGAACGACGAAAGATAGGACACCATCGACAGCACCATAGATAACCTTCTTCCGTACAAGTCGGCAATTATTCCGGTTGGCAGCTCAAGTAAATTCGTGGCTACCTCTCTCACGGAAATGAGAGTCCCTATCTGAAGAAAGGAAAGGCCCATCTCTCTGAAGAACAGTATCAAGAATGGATCAAAGAAACGAAGGTTCTTCAGAAAACCGTACGCAGCGAATCTGTAGAATTGACTGTCTCGTTTAATCTGCAACTACTACCCCTCCCGAAGAGTTTAGCTAGAGAAATTATACTCTGGAAAAACTCTCCGGGTAAGGAAGTTCTACTTAATAAGAAAGATTCTTAAGATTAGCGGGATGAGTATCATGGCGATCATGACCCACTCCCATTTCTTGGCAGTCTTGTAAGCCGAATATATTAAAACAGAAGCAAGATACACTGCAATTGCAATATATATGAATGTCACGACACTGGCATCTCCTTTCTCTTATCTACTAGAAGAAGCGCAGTCGCAACGATTACTAGACCAGCTATGAAAACTGGATAGAAGTACCAGCTGTTTGCGAATCTTCCTACCGCGTTTGAGTAGATTATAGTAATGGTAGCGAATATCATCGTAATGAAAAAGGCCGGCATCGAGCTCAGCCAGATCTTGAAATAGTTCTTCTCTCCGACTACATAAGCGGCGAATATGCCGGCAAGGGCGGTTGGCGGCACCATATCTCCAAGGCCGGCGAGCAGAGAGAGAGCCGAACAGACGACGATATCATTGTTGCCGAGAAAGGCAAGCAAGAAGGGAACTCCAAGCACTGAGGCAGAGCCATAAGAAGAAACAGCACCAAATGCCGGAATGCCAAGAGCGATTCCTGCCAACAGAGCTCCTTGCGGAAGGCCATTCAGGAAGCCCACAATGAGACCGCGTACGCCGTTCAGAGTCATGATCTGAATAAACATTCCCACACCTATTAGTATCGAAAGAATACCAAGAGAGTTCTGTATCGCCGATATCGAAATCTTAAGGAGATTGCCCTTTGCTCCCGTTATGGTCGCTACAATCGCGGAGAGCATGAAAATTAGAGGTAGACCGAGAGAGAATCCCCAACTAACGTTTTCCAGAACCATAAGTATTACCATAAGAATCAGCGGCAAGTAGACTGCAAAGCCCTTGATTGGTTCCCTCTCTCTAGTTTTCCTGAATTCCTCAAGATCGACCGGCTTTACCTGGCGGGCTCCGATAGTGAGCGAGGTGACAATTGCCAGGGGGAAGGTCATAAGGAGAAGAGGGGTGGTGAATCCGATATAAGGCATGTCGACGCCCTGACCGATGATCATTGCGGGCAAGTTTATCGGAGGTGCAATCATGCCATAGATTCCGCTCATTGCGATTATTGAACCAGCTCTTCGCTTGCTCAATCCGAGACTCTTCAGCACTGGGAAGGCAATCGCACCGGTAGTAAGAACTGTAGCCGTTGACGACCCGGTTATCATGCCGGCAATCATTATGAAAAAAGTGAGCAATACGAGAAGAAAGGTTGGTTTCTTGTGAAGGGCGATCGTCATGTTTCCTGCAATTGTATTTAGAAGGCCCGACACTTTGATTGACTCCATAAAAATCATAGCAGAGCCAATAACAAGTATGGTGTCTATGTAACCAAAACCACCTTCGACGAGATGCCTGAGAGGGAAAAACTCCCCGAAGGCGATCGAGCCCGCCAGCGCGGAGAACATCAATGAAACGGAAATAGGGATCTTAATAACTGCCAGACCCACAAACGTTATCAGCATTACTAAAAAATACCAGACTTCAGGCGTATAGATGACATTCACCCCCGGAAATTCAGTTCAAGTAAGAGAATATCCCGTTTTGCATTACTTCTTCATAAGACGGAAGATTTTCGAATTCAATCGTTTCACCTATCATCATTTCGTAAGCACCAAAAAGAGATCTTATTATCTGAAGCTGTAAACCTGCCCTGTGGCTCAAAGGATAGTCGGGATCGTTGATAACGTCGTATCTATCTCTCCATAAATCCTGTCCGGGATTAGGTGTCTCCGAAAGGAATGAAAGCGAACCAGTTGCGTCACGGATTTCAAGGTGACTTAGGCCTCTGAAGGCCCTGTTTGATTCTTCAAGCTTCATTGAAACGCCATAGAAGGCTTCTATTTCCATAATCGCTACTGCTCCGATTTCAAGAGCATCGGGATGACAAACCAGTGTGTAAGCCAGACTGCTGCCGGACCGCTCATTTCCTTTGCTGTCGAGATAGCTGTCAGGCGTTCCACTCTCATGCATGTCAAGATTGAAATCGACGTTCTCGGTTTTCACGAGCTGGATTATTGCGTAGGCAAGCTGCTGAGTAGGATTTCCGTCTGCAACTCCCGGATACTGCCTGTTCAAATTCCTGGATTCCGCCCCATCGTCGAGAGTGAAATCAGACTGAGCATGTTTGAAGATCTCAGGATCAGGAATGCCCTGATCAAGCGGATCGGTTCTTCTGTCGCCATACACCAAGAACCTTTTGCCGGACCTGCTTTCAATAGGTATAAAATGAGGTGCCTTTCCCGTCTCGTCAGCTATTGAAGCCGCGCTGATATTTGAAAAGGGAAGTACGATTACCCTGCCTTTCGTAACTGTAACATTCTCTATGAAGACTATCGCTGCGGTTGTGCCCGAAATCTCTCTAGCATGGGTTCCTCCCATTAGAAGAAAGGTCGGTCCTTCGATGCCGCTGTCCATGAAATACACGGGAGTATCCATATTCGTGTTTCGCAGCGGAGAGAAATAGTCAGATAACCAGCCGATGTCGGTGACACCGTATCCGGGACGCACATCCGGTCTGAAAAAACTTCCGAAGAGTGCAGAAGTTAGAAATAGAGCTACAATTAGAATTGCTTTTATTCTCATTAGTTTTCCTCCAAAGAAATAAGGGGCGCAAGAACGCGCCCCTTCCATTCATATTGCTATTTGCCGAAGTATTCGGCCAGTACGTCTTTCAGGTCAATTGTCTTCTCAAAAGTTGCCAGGGGAACTCCGGCCTCT
The DNA here is from genome assembly GCF_002425715.1 of Mesotoga sp. UBA5557. NCBI lineage: Bacteria > Thermotogati > Thermotogota > Thermotogae > Kosmotogales > Kosmotogaceae > Mesotoga > Mesotoga sp. UBA5557. Next base: position 19,815 of record NZ_DIMV01000064.1, on the reverse strand, counting down.
TCGCTGAACGATGTGAAGAAACCGTCTAGATCGGCGTCTGATTTTACAAAGTATGCATCTGCAAAAGGTGCGAGTTCGGTGACTATTCTGTCGGAAGACGGACCCCTTCTCGATTCGCCTTCCAGATTGCAGATAACTACTTTCACACCGCTTTCTTCAGCCGCTTCGGCGAGTGATTTCACTCTCCGGATCTCTGCCTCGATATCTATGTTGGCAGCCCCAAGGCCTTTTCCGCTGGCTCCAACGACCAGCACGAGGGTCTTGAACTGAGAGATGTCCACGGTCTCTACGCTAAGAAGCTTTTCAAAAGTGTATTCCAGCTTGATCATCTTTGCAACCACTGTGAACTGAAGCGCACCGGGAGATTGCCCGGCCGAAGTAACTGCAACGGGTTCTTCAAGAATTAACTGCTCTTCGGTTCCCTCTGCAGCAAATCCTAAGAGTGCAAAAGAGACAATCAGTAGTGCCGTAATCAATAGCCTTTTCAAATCACATCATCCTTTCTATTTCTCAAAATTCCGGTGCGGAAGCAGATCCGCCTCTTCTTATGGAGCCGGCTCCTATCATCAAACCGTTTTCTTCAACAGAAACAAGATTCGGGCCGCCAAAGAAGAGATCGGGGTATGAATATACATTCAGTTGATGTCCAAGAACCTTTTCGAGGAAGTCAAGTGTAGTCTGTGGATAGCCTTCTTCAATTCTAAGATCATTGTAAGTTGCGTATCCAACGAACTTGGGCGTTCTTATTGCTTGGTCCACAGGCATGTTGAAGTCTATAAGGTCAACTGCCAGCTGAACCATCGTTGGAATAATTCTTCCGGCGCCCGGTGTGCCGATTACCCAGCGAACCTTTCCATCCTTCTGAATTATTGTCGGGCAGATTGTCGTTCTCGGTCTCATCCCACCTGTAAGGTTGATGACGTCTCCTTCTCTGTATGAGGAAGCGAAGTTGGCCATTTCATTGTTGAAAAAGAATCCTTTGAAGTAAAAGCTGGTTCCGAAGAAGCTCGAGATCGTCTGGGTCCAGGCTACGGCGTTTCCGTCTTTGTCAACAATAGAGAAATGGGTTGTCGATGGCGATTCTTCCACTCCGCTTTCATTAGCGGCTACCGACTCCAAGGCACCCAGAAGAACCTCTTCATAAGTTGATCCATCTGCAAATGGATAGGCGTCTCCCTGATAGTCGTAGTAGGAAGCTGGATCGAAGGCCTGTGACAGATTGATCGCCATGAATCTTGTTTTAGCATATTCTTTGCTCATGAAGGCTTCATAAGGAAGATCATAGAACTCCGGATCGCTTATGTAAGCTCTTCTGTCGACGTCTCCAAGAACCAGCGCCTGCTGAATAATGTGAACTGCCAGAGGATCGTCCCAGCTCATTGCGGGAAGATTGTAGTTCTCAAGAGTATTGAGAACGGCAATAAACTGAGGGCCTGAAACCGGCGGGTGCGGAACATAAAAATCGTATCCCCTGTAAGTCCCGTGAAGCGGCTCTCTAACGATAGCCCTGTACATCTCGAGATCCGATTTTCTCATAAAACCGCCATTCTCAATCATGAACTCTTCGATCTCATCTGCGAGACTTCCCGAATAGAATGTATCGATTCCTTCCTCTTTTATCCTTTCAAGAGTCTCTGCCAGCTGAGGATTCGTGAATGTAGATCCAACTTCCCAGACAAAGCCCTCGTTCAAGAAATCGAAGCCGTTTTCGAGAACAAGTTCGTATTTGTCTGAAGTTGTCTGGGCAAATGTTTCATCGACTATGAAACCATTTCTTGCAAGGTCTATTGCTGGCTGAATGAGATCTGCCAGAGGAAGTGTTGCTCCCAACAGCCAGGCTTCCTTTATTCCGGCAAGGACTCCGGGAACACAGGCTCCCTTTGGAGTGTAATTGGCTTTGCTTATCGTAAGTCCGAGCTCGGAAAGAGCTTCGTAAGAAGCTGCCATCGGAGCTGCACTCCTGAAGTCGATAGCGAATTTGCTTCCATCGGCCATTGTGATCACTGCATAGCCTTCTCCGCCCAAGCCGGATGCGTAGGGTTCGACAACGCCAAGAGCAAAACTTACTGCAATCGCAGCGTCAACAGCGTTGCCTCCCATCTCGAGAATCTTTGCGCCTACTTCAGCTGCGTATTTGTCAACCGCTGCCACCATTCCATTGCTTGAGGCAACAGTCGGAGCAGTCACGGTAGCAAACGAGGCCGTGAACGCAAAGACGATAAGTGTAACGAGCAATACTACTTTTTTCATTCTTTCCCCTCCAATCTAGAAATGTGTGTTTCTCATGAAACTGGATTAAGATAAGTCCCCAGACCATCAACCAGCCCCTCATAGGGCGGGATGTCCGAAAGAAGGATCATCCTCTCGGGAAACATCATGTTCCAGGAATCGACTAGAACTCTGATTGTTGCAACATGTCTCGCTACTCTGAGATCAAGAGGATAACCTGTTTCGTCATATGGAGCGAACAATTTCCCGTCTTTGGAAGCTTGCAAGTAGAACTTGTCGATCCCTTTTGTCACGAGATCTTCCGTTGTCTTTCCCCGCAGTCTTCCCTGCGAAGGATTTGATACTTCTAGAAGAACGACTTGAGCATCTGAATTATCCCCGATCTCTCTGTGAGTAAGCCCTCTGAGATTGATTGGAGACTCTTCAAGTCTGATGTCGATGCCTTCCATCTCAAGCATCATCTGAGTCATAATTGCCAGTTCTGCGGAATCCTGGTGAAAGACGATTGCATTGTTTACAGGATACTCTGGCGAAGACTCATGTAGATCGCAAACCAGATCTATTCCCTCTTCAAGCACAAGATTCATGATCGCGGCTGCCACCTTTTCGGTAGAATAACCGTCTTCTCGTCCGGGGAAGGTCCTGTTCAAGTTCGATACTTCTCCTCCTCCAAGCGTAGCGCCTGTCGGGTGCAGGTAAATAGTAGGATCAGGCCATTGAGAGATAGGATTAGTCCTTCGAGAGCCAAATCTGAATACTCTCTCAGTACCGTCCGGCAATTCTATAGAAAAGAACTGAGGAGCTCCCTCCATAGCATCGTTGTGGGTGAAGGCGCTATGGTTGGAACGTGGTATTACGTATATAGTGCCCGAGATCGCAGACACATTCTCGACGAAGACCACGGCCGCGAGAGTTCCCCCCGGTTCGTTCGGATGTGTTCCGCCCAAAAGGAGGAACTTACCGCCCTCTTCAGAACCCTTGATAATGTACACTTCCGTGTCCAGCATGGTTCCTCCAATCGATGGCAACCACTTGCTCAGCATTTTTATCTCGGTTACGCCATTTCCGGGAACGATAGATGGGTCCTCCCACATTGCCGTGAATGAAAAGGCCGAGAGAATCACGACAATCACAACAGAAGAAATGAATATCAAGAATTTGAAGTGTCTTTCCAAGTATACCAGTCCCTTCTGCCTCGAAGAAACCCAACTCCGTTTGCATTTCGCATATCTACAAGAACTCAGCAAAAAAAGCTCAAGTTAGAGGGTCGCTGAATTCAATCAGGTATCTGGGAGGCTTGTAAATGATGGTACGATATAATGATTATACTACTGAATTCTGTGCAAGGAGGACTTTGAAAAAATGTCAACCTTTTAGTAATTTCAAAGCAATAAAAGTCTATACATCCAAACAAATGCATGCAGTCTAATTTACTCACGTTATTATGGTCGAATAACTATCGGATTTCTCATTGAAGATCAAAGACTTGTGTTTGATGATCCTTTGACTCTTGACTTGCCGTTGGGGAGTTGATTTCGCTTAAGAACAGTGGTTCTGGGAGTTCTTGCGAATTATTCGGAGCTTGAGATGAGATGGCTAGGTTTTGCATCACTTGTATTTATGACCCTTCTTCTGTTTGTTCAAACAGCAGTTTCATCGCTGGATTTCGAGATTATCATGGTGCCATTTCTTTCGATAATCGTTGTCGGATTCGTATGGGAGGCTTTCAGAGAGTTGCCCCCCAAACGTTCATCTGACGTAAGCCTTATGGGATACGTGACCTCGGTGGTTTGGGTTAGCGCAGGCACATTGACGGCGTATTTTGTAAGCATTTATCTTGGGCTTGGAGCGATAGTGGCCGCAGCGCTCGTTGGTCTTGTAGGTGCTGCGCTAGTTAAGGACCACGCTGTTGAAATCTATTGCGGGGCTTTCGTTGGAATGGTCTCTCCCGATGTTCTTCACGACTTAGGACACATAGTTTTGGCAGGGGTGATCGCAGGAACACTATACTCCATCGCCAGGGACGTCTTTGAGGGTTATGGGGGAAAGCTTGGGGCAATAGCGTTCAGCAGCTGGATAATAGTTTCTACAAGCTCTAGATGTGAACTAATTGACGTACTGCTCGAATTTCGTCACTTCGGGATAAGTATAATGCTCTTCAGCCTGGCTTCAGCAGTACTGACGTATGTGTTGTCCATAAGACTGAAAAACGGTCCCGTCGTTGCATCCAGCCTGGTGAGTCTACTTGGAGGGTTGCTACTGCCTGCATTTGGAGCCGAAAACGCGGCAGAACTGGCGGCCGTTGTGATGGCTGCCTCCTTTGTCGGTATGTCATCCAGAGAGAAGTTAAGGAGCGAAAAGGCAGTTCTCTTCAGTGCGCTGATTATGGGGATAATGTTCATATATAGCGCGAATCATTTCGGAGGAGCCGGAGGAAAGCTAGGAACACTAGCCTTCGGCAGCGTTGTCGCATCCAGGGGGCTGCTTTCACTGGGGAGGAAGGTTCTGCACAGGAGAGCAGGTCTTTAGAACCAAACTACTTTATTATGACTGATTCAATTTCATGGATCACTCCGTCGCGACAAACGACATCTCTTCTTATTATTGGTACATCGTTAATGTAGATACGATCTCCCGCTTTTACATACAATGGCTTACCGTTTATAGCATAAAGGGACTGAGCGATTTTCAGCTCGGAATATAGATACTCGTTGGGTATGAAGTGAAAGGCCAACAGATCAACTAAGGTCTCTTCATCACTCGAAAGAGATCCGATTCTCTCTTCCAGTTCTAGAAGAGTCTTATCCGAGAGGGCAAGGACAGTCATGGGGCTCCGCGTATCTAGCATATCGCCCAGGTCCGCTTCTTCCAAAAGAGACAGCATGATATAGAATCCCGATGACTCCATAGTCTCTCTGATTGACGGAAGACTATTTCTAGTGATCGTTGGAAAAGTCACGTGATTCACGATGTGAATGATTCCGTTTTCTGCAACTATATTGCTTATGTTTACCAGTGTGCCATCTATATCAAGTCCCTGGTCCGTAACTCTCACGTTGATTAAATCTCCCTGGAGGGATCTCAGCGCATTCTCGTCAATCAGATCGTAAGTTGCATAGAATCCCCTTGCTACATGGTGCAGAAGAACTTCTCTCATCCATTCCGGTCTTTCAAAAAAAGACTCGCGTGTTTCCAGAGGAATTCTGGCGAAAGCAATATCACTTGGGGCGAAGATAGTAAGTGGATCTTCGGTCCTCAATCTATCAACGATTCCAGTCTTTTCAAGAGCAGATACAAACGTGTCAAGAATTCCTGTGTTTCTCATTACTTGGACTATGTCCGGTTCCTCTCTAGGAAATATCACCGCATTGATGATGTGGATGATACCGTTTGACGCCTCGATATTACTGACTAGGATTGATGCGCCGTCGACTCTTATTCCACCTCTTGCGTCGATTCCAAGGGTTTGACCGAGAAGCGTGTCGATCTCGGGTTTCTGAACGATAACTTGAGATGTCATTTTGCCGCTAACAATATGATATAGAAGAACTCTCTGTGAGTAAGAGGCATCAGCTGAAAGCTTCTCGCCAGTTGCAGGGGGAAGCTTAGCAAAAGCTCCGTTAATGGGTGCAAACAGAGTGAAAGGTCCTGGGCCTGATAGGAGAACGTCAAGCCCTGAGGACTCGACTTTTCTTGACAAATCACTAAGCTCTTCAGTTTCACGCAGCATCGAAAGAATATCGTTTTGCCCAAAAGCAATTAGCGATGAAATCACTATAAGAACAAGAAGCAAATTCCTTACCATCACCTCACCTCCTCGGACGAGGACCGAAGATTGTACCCATAAGAATTCTACAACGAAAGCCGAATTTCAATTATCGATTTCGGTGTAGTAAAAAAACGGGAGACGGGCAACATCGACCCGGCTCCCGGAGAAGAACTAAGCGAAGCTACTTCTTTGGTGTCTCTTTCTTGCCTTCTTTTTTTTCTTGTTTCTTGACTTCTTTCTTCTTGTCCGCCATACTGGACACCTCTTTTTCTCGCGGCTCATGGCCGCTTCATTAGAATTCTAGCACCCTTTCGTCCAAGTTGTTCTTGACAACAATCCTCCTACAGGCGATCAAGGGAGTCTGGAAGAGATTATGGGCAACTAAAGACGAAGAAGGCACGTTTTTTCCTTCACAGACGATTTTGAACTATCAACAAAAGAGAGTTCGAAAGACCTTCTTCAGGAATGGCGGCTTAGCTTGCCGCCACTTAATGAGCCATAATGAATTTAACTGGCCTGCAAGTATAATATACTTACGGCAGATTTAGGAGGCTAAGAGAGATGAGGAGCATTTTGATCAATGGGGAAGTTGCTTATAACGCTTCTTCGCAGATACTCAACAGCGATACTTTTAGAGAGATACTTGCAGAACTCATAAGAGATTCCGAAGAAAAGAAGAACTCGCTTCTTTCATTGTTCGAGCCGTTTCTGAAGAATACAGATACAGTAGATACCTCCATAAAGTACGATATCGAGGGGATTATAGAGCTTCTTCTTGCACTTACGATCGATCCGATTGAGAAGATTGATGGTTCACCGTATTATTCCTTCCCAAAGATGAGCAACAAGAAAGAACTTCTTGTAAGGTTTGTCGAGAGCTTGTTTTCTCTGTGGAGAAACAAGCACAGATTCATAGTCAAGAGAGATGAGTACACCCCGAATCGTTTCGATAGAATTTTCAAGCAGATGGTTCTTGTAAGAACCAACACAGACCTGAAGGGTTTGGTACTCAGCCTGTACAGGCAGATACTGATAAATGTTTCCGATGTCAGACTAAAGATCTTGAGACAGGAACCAGGTGGTGCTCAGGTGGGATTCATTGTTGATCGCCCTGAAGTAGATGAGAGAGTTAGGGTGGACGGAGCCGACTTTCTGTACGACATGGCATGCGTCTGGAGTATAGTCTTCGAGCCGCCGGTAATCTTCTATACCAGGTCAAACAAAAGACAGGGATTGTTTAAGGTCTATGACAAGCCCGTTCTGAGAAGACTGGATATTTCTTCGGGAAAAGACTGGTTCTTGTTTCCCATTCACGTAGGCTCCAAACTTGTCTTCGTGGTGGTAAACAAAGAGTACTTGGCTCTGGCTGCCGGTCTGGGGAATCTATTCGAGCTCGCGAGTTTCGATATCGTCAAGCACAAGAAGCCCGATGGCATATACGTTTTGGGATTTGACAACTCTTTCTTCGAAGAGAGAGGGGACTTCAACGGAGTTATTTACAGAGAAGACGATGGCACTTATGTGGGAGTAGTCGGAGACGATCCCACGATAGACTATTTCGGCTACATGAAAAAAATGATACTCACAATTCACAATTTGCTTGTGATCGATGAAGGCAGGCTTCCGATTCATGGAGCTCTGGCTCACATAAAACTGAGAAACGGAAAAAAGGCCAATGTAATGCTGATTGGCGACAGCGGAGCCGGTAAGTCCGAAACCCTCGACGCTTTGAACAGGCTTTCTTCGGAAGTATCCGAGGTAAACATCTTGATCGATGACATGGGATCTCTCGACATAACTTCATCCGGTTCCGTGGTCGCATACGGTACTGAGACGGGAGCCTTTGTACGTCTTGATGATCTTCAGCCTGGGTATGCCTATTCAACGATGGATCGAAGCATATTCATGAACCCTAACGAGATTAATGCCAGGGTGATTGTCCCCTATTCCAACTATACGGAGATCATTAAGCCGACAAAGATTGATTATTTCCTCTATGCAAACAACTTCGACGAGAACACTGAGGACGACCTTCGCATTTTCAGTGATCCTTCCGAAGCGGCGGAGGTCTTTTCGAGCGGTGCGAGGATGGCCAAAGGGACTACATCCGAGAAGGGTCTGACTTACAGTTACTTCGCGAATCCTTTTGGAGCAATTCAAAGGCGAGATAAACATGAGGTAATAGCCGATCGTTATTTAAAAGCCATGATAGAAGCGGGGGTAACGGTTGGCGAGGTCAGGACGAGGTTAGGAATACCGGGATTCGAGATGGACGGGCCTCTGAGGGCCGCTAAGGCTATGTTGAAGGCTATAGACGAGCAGGACTGAGATAGAGCTGACGCCTGTTTCAGCTGGTAGAATCTATAAGTATTGGCAAGACTGACGTTTCGATAGGGTGGTGAAAGAAGTGTCGAAAACCGTAATTGAAGTGATGAATCTCCGGAAATATTATGGCGACACGAAGGCAGTTGACGGAATAGAATTCGATCTCAGAGAGGGAGAAGTACTTGCCATTCTAGGTCCCAACGGCGCCGGCAAGACCACAACTGTGGAGATGCTTGAGGGGCTGAGGAAGCCAGACGGAGGAACGATTGAGTATTTTGAAGAGAAGTTGCCTCCTTCCAGCGAAAGGGTGAAGGAGGAGATCGGTGTTCAGCTCCAGTCGTCGAGTTTTTTTGAATATCTCTCTGTCAAAGAGACTCTTGACCTTTTCAGAGGTCTTTACCGGAAGAGTATTCCATCAAGAGATCTGATCAAAGAGGTCTCGCTGGAAGATAAAGCGAAAACCTACACAAAGAATCTCTCGGGAGGTCAGCTCCAGAGGTTGGCAGTTGCAGTGGCTCTTGTAAATGATCCAAGAGTAGTGTTTCTGGATGAGCCCACCACCGGACTGGACCCTCAGGCAAGGAGAATGTTGTGGGAGACGATATTGGCCCTTAAGAAGAAGGAAAAGACGGTAATCCTTACGACTCATTACATGGAAGAGGCAGAACGACTGGCCGATAGAATAATCATAATGGATTACGGAAAGATAATCGCTAGAGGGACTTTGGATGAGCTCATTGACTCTATCGATGCGGAAAATATCGTCACTTTTAGTGTTCAGGGAGAGGATCCCGTACCTATGGAATTTCTGGATATGGAAGGTCTTCAACATGTTGAGAATCGCGAGTATTCGGTGACAACGAGGGATGTAGAGAGAATTCTAGGTCGGCTTTTCGAGAGATCGAAGAGATTTGGCCTTCTCCTGGACGACGTTACGATTCGAAAGCCCAATCTGGAGGACGTCTTTATCACCCTTACCGGCAGAAAACTGAGGGACTGAGGTGGATTTCATGAGCAGATTGTGGAATTTCACGTCAGGGCTTTTCAAGAGCGAAATCAGAGAGTTCCAGGTGATGTTCTGGAGTTTTATATTTCCGTTGATTCTCTACTTCATCCTGACGTCGGTTTTCGGGTCCTTTTACGGGGGCGATACGCAGGGAGTGAGTTTCAGAGTGGGGATTGTGAGGGAGGAGAATCTTGCGGGATTTGGAGAGATTATCGACGAAGTCATTGAAGGGATCTCCTCGGAGAGCGGTCCGTTTGTCAAGAAGGAGTACGAGTCAATCGACGATGCTCTAGATGATCTTAGGGAGGGAAGGCAGGATATCGTGCTCGTTATTCCCGCCGGAACCAACTCCAAGATGACAAGCGCGTTGGCGCTAAAGATGGGCGAGGTGCCCCTTCGAGTTCACTATATCAGCGGCAAGGAATCGTCCTCGATCGCTTCGAGCATTATGGAGGAAGTAATAAACGAAGTGAATCTCGAGATCGAACGGCGGGGCGGAGGAGATTTCCTAGACATTGTGACGGAGACAAGGGTTATCTCCACAATTGAAAAAGAGCCCTTTGACTACAAAGAGTACATCTTTCCGGGGGTTGCTTTGATGATGATTCTTTCGGTAGCACTTTTGAACAGCCCCATTGGTCTAATTCAGTACAGAGAGTCCGGGGTGAATAAGAAACTCTACACAACGCCCTTGAGATCTCTTGAATACTTTGCTGGCCACTTCGTCAAATTGATAATAACTATGCTTATCTCGCTGGTGCTTCTGTACCTTATGGCCACTTTTGTCTACAGGGTGGGCGGTTCAATCTTCGATATCAGGTTTATCCTGACTCTGCTCTTTTCAATGATTGTTACGGTATCTTTTGGTCTAATGATAGCTTCCTTCTCGAAAAAGCTCTCAACAGTTTCCGTTCTCGGGCAGACTCTGTACCAGATAATGATGTTTCTCGGGGGCCTTTACTTCCCCGTATTTGATCTCCCATGGGGGATCCGTTGGTTGGTCTATGCATTACCGACCACCTATCTTGTCGAGCTCAGTAGAAGGGTAATGGGTTACCAATTCGCGCCGCTTTCGGTGGGCTGGCTGATAGTGGTACCTCTAATCTGGACTACATTCTCACTGCTCGTTTTTGCCGCGAATTTCAAGAAGGTGATGGGCTATGAGTAGAAACAAGTTGAAAGCTGTCTTCATCGCCTTTGCAAAGGAAGCGTTCAGAAACAAGCTCGAAATCTTTTTCACGTTGTTCTTCCCGATGATATTCCTGCTGCTCTTCGGTTTCTTTTTCGGCGGCTCAAGTGATTATCAAAAACCCTCCGTAGGCCTTTATCAGACCGGAAGTTACGATATTTCTCCGGTAATTGAGGAGACGGGGGCATGGAGTCTAAGCCTCTTTGACGATGAGACGAGCCTGGAAGAAAAGATAAAAAGCGGAGATATCTTGCTGGGAGTTACATTCGATGGTGAGAAAATCTCCTATCTGTACCGTGAGGGTGATGTTGGTCAGCTGAGTACAATAGAAATGGCCAGGGCAAGTATCTCGGCGGCCGTTGAGAAGAAAATCAACAATGTGAAGTCTCTGATTGTTGTTGAGAACATCCCCGAGACAGCTGGAAGAGTTCGCGCAACCGATGCCGATTATACGATGTCTGGCGTCGTAGCGATCTCTCTCCTTTCGGCCGGGATGTTTTCAGTGATAAGCGTCTTCGGAAGGTACAGAAAGAGGGGAGTTCTAGATAGATTCAAGATCACTCCGCTCAAACCCATGACTTTCATTCTTGGAAGCACTCTGACTAGATTCCTGGTTAGCCTTGTATCGATACTCCTAATCATGATTGTGAGCAGGTTGCTGTTCAGGACTACCTTCCAGACAGATTGGTTGCTATTCCTTATCTCAATAATCTCCTCCACTTTGGGGATGATGGCACTTGGACTCTTCCTGACGCTTATTTTCAGAAATCCGGAGACGGCAGAAACTGCTGCAAGTATTCTGATGGTTATAATGGGCTTCCTGGCTGGCATATATTTCCCTCTCTCCTTTTTGCCCGATTATCTGAGAATAGTGTCCGAGTTTCTTCCTGTAAAGTATGTGGCAGAACTTATTAGGCATTCCCTTGGAATAGAGTTGGTCTCTACAGCGTACTTTGTCACAACTAATGTTGTGCTATCCTTCAGTGGAGTATTGCTTCTTTACTTCACCGGAAAGCGTTATTTGAGAGCTTCTTGAGAAAGGGCGTATAATCTGTTTTTCGAGAAGACATGATAAAACCGTGTTGATATAATGAATCTGAAGGGAGGCTTTTTGAGTGAGTGATACTGTAAGAATTGCTGAAGGGATACACTGGATAGGAGTGAATGACTTTGAGACTCATCTTTTCGAGGCGCTATGGCCGCTTCCAAGAGGAGTGTCCTACAACTCATATATCTTGATAGATGATAAGGTCGTCCTTATAGATACAGTGAAGGGTGCATTCTTCTCTGCTTTTCTCGATAAGATCAAGTCTCTGCTACCTGAGGGGAAGAAAGTTGATTATCTTGTCGTCAATCATATGGAGCCAGATCACTCCGGTTCGATTAAGGTTTTGAGAGAGGCCTTTCCTGACCTAAAGGTGATCGGAAATGAAAAGACGATAGAAATGCTCCATGCATTCTATGATGTCACAGATAATTTGATCGCAGTCAAGGATGGTGAGGAGCTCGAAATTGGTTCAAAAACTCTGCGGTTCTACATGACACCAATGGTTCACTGGCCAGAAACCATGATGACATATGAAGAATCCTCTGGAGCCCTCTTCTCCGGAGATGCCTTTGGAGGTTTCGGCACACTTAACGGAGGGATTTTCGACGACGAAGTTGATGTAGATTTCTTTGAGGATGAAGTTCTCAGATATTTCTCAAACATTGTCGGCAGATACAGCTCTATGGTTCAAAAGGCGTTTGAGAAACTATCGGGTGTAGATATAAAGATCATCTGCGCCACTCATGGGCCGGTTTGGAGAAAGAACCCTTCAAGGATTCTCGATCTTTACGATCGCTGGAGCAGACAGGAGACAGAGGAAGGGGTCGTTCTGGTATACGGTTCAATGTACGGTAATACGCAGAAAATGATGGAAGCTGTCTCTTCAGGTCTTGTTAAGGGTGGTGTTGACAAGATCAGGGTTCACAACATATCGACGACGCACATATCTTTCATTATCAGAGATATCTGGAGGTTCAGAGGGCTGGTAATGGGAAGTTGCACTTACAACATGGAGCTGTTCCCGCCGATGAAGCAGTTAGTAAGTGCGATAGAAAACAGGATGATGAAGAATCACAAGATAGGTGTTTTCGGTTCCTATACCTGGAGCGGTGGAGCCCTGAAAGAGCTTCAGCAGTTCGCTTCGAAATCAAAGTGCGATCAAGTGGGACCCGTGATAGAAGCAAAAAGCTGTCCAACGCAAGAGGATCTCGACAAGTGTGTTGAACTGGGTCTGAACATGGCAGCGGCGATAAGGTCATAAACTAGGGCCTGTCTCTTCTGCAAAATCAATTGGTAAGCATTTTGCGAGAATTGTGATCGGCACAGATAATTGAGAGATCTAATTCAACTGAATAGCTCATTTATGAAGATTTCAGAAGGAACGACAAGGAGCCTCTCAAGTGGTAGAGGCTCTTTTCTTTCTTCTCAGCTGCTCTTGCCATTTGCCGCACCGGTCGCCCCAAACTGCTACTATTTTTCCGTCGGCTTTCGCGTTGATTACTTCGCGGCTGTTCGAACAACCGTTGCAGGTGAAACTTGAAGGGCGGAAGTCGAGATTCAAGTAGTCGAAGCCCTTGAAGGACGTCTCTTCAGGCTTTCTCTCGATCTCCTCGCGCGCAAGAATCACGCCGCCAATGGCTCCCATGACTTCGTAGTTACTCGGCACAATTACTTCATGTCCGACTGCCTCTTCAAATGCCTTCTTTATTCCCTTGTTGGCTGCAATTCCCCCTTGAAAGACGAAAGGTGGTTCGAGCTTCTTTCCTCTTCCGAGATTGTTTGTGTAGTTCCTGACAAGTGCTTTGCACAAACCCCATATAATGTCGGACTTAGAGAAACCGTACTGTTGTTTCGCTATCATATCGGACTCTGCAAATACTGTGCATCGCCCTGCTATCCTAACTTCTGTCGTAGCCTGAAGGGCGAGATCGCCAAACCTCTCTATGGGGACTCCGAGCCTTTCTGACTGATGATCAAGGAAGGAACCGGTTCCTGCCGCACATACAGTGTTCATGGCAAAGTCGGTTACCACACCTTCTCTTATCGGTATTATTTTCGAATCCTGGCCTCCTATCTCAAAGATCGTCCTCACTTCTTTGACTTCTCTTAATGCGCCCACTCCGTGAGCGGTAATCTCGTTCTTAACAATATCTGCCCCAAGGAGGACGGCTGCTAGCTGCCTGCCACTGCCGGCGGTTCCATTGCCAAGGACGGCGAGATCGTTGTGTTCTTCCCTCAGCCTTGAGAAACCAAACCTAACGGCGTCCATAGGTTGACCGTTGGTTCTGACGTAATACTTGAAAACTATATCGCCGCTTTCGGAAAGCACCACCATGTTGGTACTCACCGAACCGACATCTACTCCAGCAAGAATCTCCACAGAAATCTTCACTTGTTTGCGGCAATGCGTTTGCGCTTAGAGTTTCTAATAAGATCGACAAAAGCCTCTATTCTCGTCAAACTGGAGACTCCAAGTTTACCGGCAATTGGATGAATCAATCTTGGTGAAGAGATATCTTCAGTACTGCTTTGAATGTCCAGTGTGAGCAACTTCGACCTGACGGACGGGATTCCATGTTCTATCATGTCGGGCAGTCCCATGAACTTAGGGCAGAAGTACTTGCCCTTCTCAACTTAAACCATTCTGGGCACAAATACATAATCAACGCCCTGATCGACCAACCTGAGGACGTGACCGCTGTATATCTTGATCGGAACGCAGATCTCTGGAACAGAGACTTCGATGCCTCTGTCAATCGTCTTCTTGTCGGTCTTCTGCGTTGTAATTACCTCTATTCTCAGTTCTTCAAAGAGATGGACCCAGTAAATATAAGAGTGCTCCAGCTATTCCTATCCTCAACTTATCTCTTCCCCACCGACCCGTACCGACAGGGCGTGGCATTTGACCAATATCAAATATAGCCACCCGTTGTCGACTGGAACAACACTGGCAAAGTAAAAGCTTCTGATCAGGACCAGATTCGGACAGCTCCTGTGTGCGATGGTTTAATCTCTCTTTAATTACATAGGGGATAAGCTTGGTTCATAACAAAACGAAGAAGGGAGGTTAAAGAAAATGAAAAAGCTACTATTCTTGATTGTCTTGCTCTCCGCGTTTTTCTTCTCTGGGTGCGTGGATCTCACTTTTCCAGAGGCTGACAGGGGAACGGTGAGAGTTGTTCTTACCGATGCGGTAATCCCTATCGAAGAGATTGACTCTCTTATCGTAAGGATTGAAAGCATAAAGCTCTATGGATCCGAGGAGGTTCCTCCCGATGAATACGAGCCTATTGTGATTGTCGACGAGGCATTTGAAGTAGACATTCTTACTCTTGTGGGAGCGACTTTCAAACTGCCCGACACTACAGGAGTCGTCGGTGTATATAACCAGTTGCGGATAGAAGTGTCTGCGGCAACTATGACGGCCAATGAGATAGTCTATCCAGTCACCGTCAACTCTGGATCATTGAAGATCAACAATCTGGGTCTCGAGATTGACGAGGGTTCTGTGACTAATGTTGTTCTGGACTTTGACTTGTCGAAATCCCTGAAAATCAACGGCCGGTGGGAGGACATCGTCAGTGAGGCCGAGATCTCAGGCGAGAAGAAGAGCCACGAAGACAAGGTCCACATGACGCCCGTAATCCATGTGCGCCACGGAAGCCTCTTCGATGTAATGGGAGCTGCCTCTGCGGATCAGTTGCCTCTCCTTGCAGCGCTGTTTCCAGAAGGTGATGGCGAGGCGCTTACGACGTTTACCCATATAGACAATCCGATTTGGGAGGAAGGCGGATTCAGATTCTGCAAGGTTGGTCCCGGCGAATATAGGCTGGAGTTCTTCGACAATTACATGGATGAAGGTTTCTCGGTCGATGAAAGCGAATCCAGATACCAGTCCCTTTCAGTTACCGTTGTAGATAAAGACGTCGATCTTGGTACAATTGTCTTGGTTGAGAAATAGGTGCAGCATACAGTTAAGTCTCTTTCTGTCCTCAATGAGTTTGGGTTGATTAACTGGAAAGCGCTAGGGGATTCATCCGTTCAACACTGTCGATGGTTTGCGGAAGTGAAGGTGGAACTCATATGAAAAGAGTCATCTGTCTCGCCTACGCTGTTGCTTTGGTGTTTTCAGCCGCACTTTCGGTTGGTACTGTGCTTGAAAGCGAGCAGTCTTTGCTTGGTTACCTGGTTGGGGGCGGGGACTTTGAGCTATCACTCAGCATCACCTTAATTCAGAAGGTGCAGCGGATAGCTGCTGGTGAGATTCTCGCTATCTTTGTTCTTCCCGAAGGGTTGATAAGGGTTGTGACCGACTCCAGAGTAGTCACGCTCTCTTCAGACGGTGAGATTTCCGAAATAACGGAAGCTAGCGAGACCGGCATTTTATCAGAAGTAAAGATAATTGACGCCTTCTCTCTTGTTTCTCTGCAGTCAAGGGAGGAGGTTCGCGGTATCTTTCTGGTACAGGAAGAGAACGGTCACTTCTGGCATGTAATAACTGAGACGATGTCCTACAGGTTAGCAAGCAGTTTTGCTTCTACGCTGAGCGTAACGGCAAATGAGAAGGCGCTTGAAGAGGCAAGCGAGAGACTGCGGAAGTCCCTGGGCAAGAAAGAGGATTTGACTCCTTCGGAAAAGCCTGGCAAGCCCGATGATCCAGGTAAGCCCGACGATCCGGGCAAACCCGATGATCCTGGCAAGCCCGACGATCCCGGTCAGCCAGACACTCCTCCCGGCAAAGAAAACGGAAAGAATTGATGCTCGATGAAACTCTTGATAGTTGAAGATGAGAAAAGACTGCTCGATAATGTCGTCTCTTTTTTTGAGCGTTCCGGATTTCTTGTGGATGCCTCTCAGAATGCAGAAGAAGGACTGGATCTTGCCCTTGAGCGCAGCTATGATTGTATTGTCCTCGATGTTCTCCTGCCCGGCATGAACGGTTATGAATTCTGTCGCTTTCTGAGAGAAGAGATGAAGTCCGATGTCCCCATAATAATAATTACAGCACTGGGCGAAGTCGACAGCAGAATTGAAGGCCTTGAGATCGGAGCCGACGATTACGTTCCCAAACCGTTCGATCTGCGTGAGTTAGAGGCAAGAGTGAGGGCTCTTGTAAGACGGAATCAGCTGAAGATAGAGTCGATAGTACAAAGCGGTCCTCTCCGTTACGATTCGAGAAAGCAAGTCTTCACCTGCTCCGGGGGAAGACTGGACTTGACCTCGAGAGAGGTTTCAATCTTCGCACTGCTCTTCCGAAACCCGGGAACTGTCTTCTCCAGAGAAGAGATAACCGACAAGATCTGGGAAACAGGCTTTGAACCGCGCAGCAATATTGTTGATGTTTATATTAACTACATTAGAAGGAAACTTGAGTCGGCTGGGATGTATGACGTGATCGAAACGGTTCCGGGAAAGGGTTACAGATTCAGGGGTTTTGCAGATGACGGTTAGGGGAAAGATCTCACTTCTTTACCTCGCAACTTACGGCACCGTGGTGATTTCGCTAGGCCTGACGGTCTTTTTTGTCCTGAGGAATCTCGAATTTCGCAGGATAGATAATCTGCTCCTGTCATTTCATAACGATATAGTCAACACGTACAAATTCGCAGGTCAAGAAAACAGACTTCTGAACCTTGCGGGAAATGAGGACTTTGGATTCGCCATATACATAGAAGATGAACCGGTAGCGAGTTTTCGGGCTGAACCGGAACTGTTCAAAAAAGCTGAAGGAATCGGCACAAAAGGAGACCATCGATATAGAGCGACTGTCGAGCTGATCGAAGGAACCGAAGAGAGATTCGTGACTTTCTACAATCTAGGAAAGTCTGAAGAGTATCTGAAGTTTGTTCTGGCAGTAGTGGTCTTTTCCTCGTTATCTATCTTGTTAGCCGTAAGCCTCATTGGAACAATATTCACGAGAAAACTGATAAGACCTTTTGAAGAGGCCGGCAATCAAATGGAGCTAATCAGCAGAACGGGGCTGAAGGATGCCAGAATTTTGCTCAGAAAGAGTGGAGACGAAGTTTCAAAGCTTGAAAGTGAAATCAATAAGGCGCTGAGCAGAATCGAGCAGTTGATAAACGATGCGAAGCAGTTCTCTTCAAGAATCGCTCACGAATTGAGAACGCCCCTAGCAGTAATGAAATCGAATCTTCAGCTCTCTTTGACCGGCAGTTCCTCAAAAGAGAGTATGCGCGAAGCCTTGAGAGAAACTCTTGAGGAAGTGGAAAAGCTCATAAGACTCTCTGAAGAGTATCTGCTTCTGTCTCGCACAGAGATCACCGTACCAATTGAGAAGAGAGAGATAGATCTCTCCCGACTTGTACTGGAGACTACCGAGAAGATCATGATCCTTCATCCCGACAAAGAGATTGAAATAGAGATCATCCCAGATATAGTGATCAGTGCCTCCGGATACATGATCGAACACGTGGTAATGAATCTTCTTGACAATGCCTGCAAGTATTCTACGGACGATTCTATAAAGATCAAACTGACCCGTGAAGAGGAATTCTCTCTGTTATCTGTTTCCAACAAGGGGGAAGCCGTCGATTTCATGAGCCTTGATGAATCCGTAAAGGAAGTGCAGGCTCACGGATATGGTCTCGGGCTGAGAGTGGTCTTGTCAATTTTGCGTGCGCACAATCTCAGGCTCGATTACGAACATGAAGAGGGCATCAATAGATTCATGATCGAATTTCCCAGTGAGGCCTATTCCAAGTAGCATGAGACACGGCCTGGAAGCCGGCCGATTCGTTGTCTGCGTCCAGTCACAGGCTCGAGTTTGAAAGTAGTCTGGTAAGATCGAGTATCACTGACAGCCGGAGGAAGAAAATGAAGCTAAATGATTTCAAACTGGAAGTTTACTTTGAAAAGCACGAGTTCGACGCACCCTACCTTCTTGCCCAGTCGGACTGTGAAGCCATGACGATCGGCGAGTTGCTGAAAATGAACGGGGAACCCCTCTCGAAGTTCATGGATACGTGGCTTGGCTACACAGAAGTTCCCGGCAATCGCGATTTGAGGGCGCAAATTGCAGGGCTTTACTCGACCGTCGAAATGGAAGAGGTTATAGTTCACTCAGGCGCGGAAGAGGCGATCTTCAACTTCATGAATGTTTTTCTTCAGAAAGGCGACCATGTGATCTGCCAGTTTCCGGTTTATCAGTCCCTGTACGAAGTTGCCAATGCAATCGGATGTGAAGTGACCCGCTGGGAACTGAGAAGAAGTGGAGAAGAATGGAGCTTTGATTTAGATGAACTGAAGGATCTTGTTCGCCCGGAGACTAAATTACTAGTGATAAACAATCCTAATAACCCGACCGGGTACCTTGTTTCTAACAGAGACCTGATGAAGATCGCTTCCTTTACCGAAGAAAGGGGGATTTTCGTTTTTTCCGACGAGGTCTACAGAGGGCTTGAGCTTGATCAATCTATAGAAAAGCAGAAGTCCTTTGCGGACATTTCCGACAACTCTCTTGCGCTGGGTGTAATGTCGAAATCATACGGACTGGCCGGCTTGAGAATCGGCTGGGTTGTATCTCACAACAAAAGTGTCCTGAAATCAATGACTAGATTCAAACACTACACCACGATCTGCAACAGTGCGCCCTCGGAGTATCTTGCCTGGAAGGCGCTGTGTGTAGGAGATAAGATCCTAAAAAGGAACAGAGCGATAGTTGTTGAGAACTGGGATCGAGCCGCCCTCTTCTTCGAGAAGCACTCATCGGTATTCAGAGTTTCGAGACCGAAGGCCGGGCCAATTGCCTTTGTAAGGTTTCTTGGAGGAGACGTTGATCGCTTCTGCTCCGAGCTCCTTGATAATTCCGGAGTTCTGCTTCTTCCCGGATCGATGTATGATTACGAAGGCGGCTACTTCAGGATGGGATTCGGGCGAAAGAGCTTCGCTGAAGGGTTGAACCGGCTGGATGAGTTTCTGAATTCATCCAATATATGATTACTCTTTACGACGACTCACTGTAGTTGATATGTGAATAATAGATTCCGATCGACAAAACCAAAGGGATTGCAGATTCCCTGGCGAGATTTCTTAACCTTTCGTCAACAGCAAGACCAGTTGACTTTAACAATTTCTCGTGGTAAAATTATCATTGAAGACGCTTTCAGAGCGTCTTTTTCTTTTGTGATTGCAATTGAACCTTTGATCTCCGAACCGAGGAAGAAGAGCCACGAAGTGGCGGAGGGTGTCTGTTTCAGAGAAGACCATCGAGAGCACGAGATGAGGAGAGA
>NZ_DIMV01000005.1:0-59616 GCF_002425715.1 Mesotoga sp. UBA5557 | reverse complement strand
CAGGTTCAAAGAACCCTCGGTGTTGAAAATGCGTCTATCAGCAATTGGTTGGCTCTTGACAGTGGACTTCAGGAGAATCACGCGGTAGTCGGAGCCAGAATAGTAAGGCATATAGAAGATATCTCCGAACTATCGGACGTGGTTGAAAAGCACCATTATTATTCGATGCTACTTAACCCGGAGATCGATCATGACATAATGGCAAGCGTTGTACATCTTGCAGATTCCGTGAGCATACGGCTGTTGTCTGGTAAGAAAGACTTTAACCAGATGGAGACAATCAAACGCTCAGTTGTAAACTCAAACGAGTTTCTAGAGAAAGCGAAGTTTGCATTTGAAAAGATCTCGGAAAAGAAGGGCTTCTGGTGGACCGTAGTAGATGAGAATACCCTTTACGACGAATTTGAAAGGGATCTTGAGGAAAATCCTCTGAGTAATTCCGATCTACAATCTTTGGGAGACATTATCAAGTACATGACCGATGTTAAGAGCCGGTTCACCACCTTTCACACAGAGAGAATCGCCTATGTTTCGAAGCTTCTTGCAGAAAGAGCTCATCTTGGAGAGGAAAGGGCGATGGAAGTATTTTTTGCTGCCAAAATTCACGACCTTGGAAAGATGGCAACTCCAATATCCATTCTCGAAAAGCCGGGAAAACTAACTAAGGAAGAGAGCTTTATAATGCAGCGCCACATCTTCGATTCCTACCTAATAGTCGGCGGAAGAGAGGCAATCGAGAAACACAGACTCCTGCAGTGGGGAGTGAATCACCATGAAAGATTGGACAGTAGTGGTTATCCCTGGGGAAAGAGTTCAGCCGAACTCGATCTGGAATCAAAAATTATAATGATTGCAGACGTATTTGTGGCATTGACAGAAGATAGACCGTATCGAAAAGGAATGTCTATAGGTGCTTCTTTGGACGTAATCGTCCGTCAAGTTCAGAGCGGGTTACTTGATGAATATGTATTTACGAAACTGAGGGATCTGGTTGCCGAAGGTCTTGACTTCACTAGAATCGAACACACGAAAAACCTTTTTCTTCTGTGAAACTAAGCTGCTAGAAATTCCATTACCACAGCAAAAACTGTCAGAAATCAATACATTTCGTCATCTAGAATTCGTTATTCTGTTTGCTCCCTTTTCTTTCTTTTGAGAGCCGTTGAGGATAAGGCTTCATCTTTGAAGTGCTATCTGGAGGTGATTAGGGTAATTGAAGTAAGAGGGGCCGGAGAAGAGGAATTAGAGTTCATTGCGGGTTGTGGACGGTTGATTAACCGCGAAATATCTGAATCGGTTCAAAGAAGAATACCATGGTTCACGGAGAAAAGGCAGGACGGTCTGGTGTCTCTGATAGGGCTTCTGAAAGGAAAGCGCGTTGGGTTCCCAAACATGTTTCCGATTGAGATCTCTCCCTGGGGACAGGTTGGCAGAGAGCTGTTTGTCATTACTTGTCTCTTTGTTACTGGGACTTTTAGAATAATGGAGTAGGAAAGAGAATGAAGTCTAGCGATATTGATATTGCCAGGAGTTCTTCAAGAAATGGGGTAATCTCATTTGGATACACAGATCCGAAATGGTACCTCCCTGTCTCTTTCTTTGAGAAGCTGGCTTTCGTGAAATCTCTAGAGACGGGGACGAGAGATTGATGACGCTTGTTCTATCCAGTAAGGCAGAGATACCGAGACAAATGGTCAGCAAGTATACTTATGAGCCTGTTGAAGGGAAGATTGTAGTTGATCTTTTCTTTTCTTCAACCGTTTCTGCTCAACCAGTGAAATAGAGGCATATAGAGTTATGAGAGTTGTGAAAGAGTTCAAAGAAAATGTCATTTTCAATCTTCACGAAATCGAAGAGCAGGGAGTCAAGGAAGAGTTCGGATTGCCAAGAGCGATTTTCGTAAATGGGAGAGAGATATTCTGGGGATATGAAGCTCCTGAGAATGGAATAAGAGATGCGAATACAAACGAAATCAACTCCAGATAAGGATTTCATTCACTACTGGTGAACAGTATGTCTGGAAGAGAATCGTAATTGTGCTGACGAAGTGAGTTCTTAGACCAATTCTTTCGACGGATCTCTGTGAAGATCAAAAGAATACAACAGCCTTTCAGGACAGAATCAGTTTTGCTAGACCGACTAAGCAACAGTGACTCTTTGAATCATGTCACTTCGGACGATTCTTTATCATATAATAGTGGAGAAAAGGCATCGGCAATTACCGCGTAATGATAAGTTTATCCATGAGAGGTGATTAACGTGAGAGCGCTTTGGAAGGGAATAGTCATTGCAGAGAGCAACCAGACAATCGTAATTGAGGGTAATCACTACTTTCCTCCCGGGACAGTAAACAAAGCTCTTCTTGAACACAGCGATTTAACTACCATATGCCACTGGAAGGGTGAAGCTCACTATTACAACATCATTGTTGACAGCGAGAAGAACGAGAACGCTGCCTGGTACTACCCCGAACCACTTGAAGCAGCATCAAACATCAAGGATTTCGTTGCGTTTTGGAAAGGTGTAAGAGTTGAGTAGACTATTTGGAGAAGAAAAGCGATGCTCATAGGCATCGCTTATTTGTTCTTCCTTACAAGACTACTCTTCTGCTTTGTGTTTGGAAAAGCCCTTCTTTAAGAGGTTCAAGGCGGGACCGCCCAGAAAGACCAACACTATCAGAATAAACAGAACTAGTGAAATCGGTCTTGTGAAAAACTGACCCATGCTGCCTCCGGTCTTTATAAGGCCAACTCTTAGATTATCTTCGACCATCGGTCCAAGAATCAAGCCCAGTATCATTGGAGCTAAAGGAACTGATAACCTTTCAAAAAGGAATCCAATCAGACCAAAGATCAGCATTACATAAATATCAAAATAGCTGTTTCTTATTGCAAAAGAACCTATCATTGAGAAGAGCACTACTGCTGTTAAGACTACACTAGTTTTCATCTTCAGAACGAAGGCGAAAGCCCTTATTCCAAGGTAGCCTATCGGAATTAGCAGAATATTCGCAAGAATCGCAATACTGAAAACGCCATTCACCAAATCGGGGGATTCCGTGAATATTAGTGGTCCTGGCTTTAGACCGTACATGAGCATAGCACCTAGAACTATAGCGGTTATTGTGTCTCCGGGAACGCCGAAAACAAGTGCGGGAATCCATGTTCCTCCGAGAGCCGCATTGTTTGCGCTTGTTGGAGCAATAACCCCCTTTATGTTTCCCTTGCCAAAATCCTCACTGTTTCGCGATGTCTTTTTTTCCACTCCATACGCCATCCATGCTGCAATATCTGCTCCAGCTCCCGGCAGTGCGCCAACGAAGGTGCCGACAAATGCAGACTTAATAAGCGTCCACTTGTTCTGCCAGATTATTCGAAGAGCTTCGAGCGGAGATATCTTCACCTTCTCTGTAATTGGAGGTAGCTGCAGCTTTGAAGCGCCTTGTTGAACACGCTTCAATACTTCAGAAATGCCGAAGAGCCCAATCATAACTGGGCATAATGCTGAACATCTCGTAACTTGTTGACTCTTAACTGGAGCTCTAGGGCTTTCTTGAATTCTCCTTTTATCGTCTCGTTGTACAGTTCGACTACCGGTTCGGGAAGGGCGTTCGCAAGACCGCAAATCGCGGCATCAGCACCTAACGGCACTGAAGGGATAATGAAGGCTTCGGTACCGCTTATATAACAAAAGTCATTCATATCCATGCTAAATTTGACGCCGTAGAAGTATGGAAGATCAAACGTGCTGTCTTTTATACCGTAAAGCCCTGTTTCGTTAAGGTTCTTCAGTGTCTCGACATCGATTGTTACGCCTGTCGTCTTTGGGTTGTTGTAAATGAAGACGGGAAGCTCAGACACCTCTATCAGTCTCTTGAAAAACCTGATTATGTCTGCCTGAGAATAGGGAAAGTAGAATGGAACAACTGTGGCTACCGCTTTTGCTCCCACATGTTTGGCATGTCTAGCGAGTTCGAAAATGTCTTCTGGATTGCTGCTCCTATATGAGAAATAACCGGAACTCTGTCGGCAGCTCCTCTTACTGCAAGTTCCGTGACTTTCTTTCATTCACTGTCATGAGTGGTCCTGATCCATAGGTTCCGTAAACGAAAAGGCCATGAACCTTCTTGGAAAGGAAGTCTATGAGATTGAGGTATCTCTTCTCGTCAATCTTTCCCTCTGAGTCGAAAGTAGTTAGCACCGGTGGTATTATTCCTTTGAAAGCACCCATGTTGTACCTCCTGATCAAAACTTAAGATATGATAAAGATCTTCTTGATAATGAAAGAGTGTCGAGCGACTGCTCACCTTCGCTTACTGCAAGGCAAGCGAAGAGAGAATCCACTACAACCATCTGAACACATCTGGAGACTATTGCGTCGGTCCTCAAATTCATTTCTTCTGGTACAGATGCAATAATGCTAAGATCTGCTATTTTGGCTAATGTTGAATCCCCAAATCCCGTCAAGGCGATGATTCTTACAGAGTTTTCCACTTTCTGCAACGGTAAAACCACGTCTTTGCTTTCTCCCGAATGAGATATTGCGAAGACACAGTCGTTTTTCTTGAGCTTAGAAAGAGTGACAGCATTCGTATGTGAATCGGGGCAATAAATAGCATCCTAACCGAGAAGATTCAATTTGAAAGACAGATTGTTTGCTATCGATCCCGATACTCCGTAACCGATGCAGATTATTCTTCTGCATTGTTCGATCAGATCGACTGCATCGGGTATCATTTTTCCGATAGAGCTTTTGGTGTTTGCTCTTAAAGCCATAATGCAGCCGTTGAAGATTTTTCTCACGACATCTGACGGTGAATCTTCTATTGTGATGTCTTCGTAAGGGTGATAGAAGGACGATCCAGCGATTTCCGAGGCAAGAGTGACTTTGAATTCATGAAAGCTTTCATATCCTAGCTGTCTGTAAAACCTCACTACTGTTGATTCACTTCCCACTTTCGATCTATTCATTAGCTGAGTTATCGAAAGATTTACTGTTTCGGAGGGATTTTGAAGAATCGCATCCGCTATCCTCTTCATTGTTGGAGTGAAATCAACGCTTTCCCTTGCAATTCTGTCAAGAAGATTTCCCAATTGAATCACCCTAGATAGAAAAAGCGAAGTACTATGATCTATCACGATTTTTAGATTTGCCCAAGTCGACTTAGAGAATGTCATTGACGATTATGAGTAATAGGGAGCACATAATGCCGATTTTGCTCATCAGCTTGAATTCAATGGGGTGCAATCATCAGAAAAAATTTTTTTCATGATCCGAGATTCTGGCGATTCTTGCACAGTTCTTCCAAAACTGTCGTGCTATTATCTTTGTAGGAATCGATTGCCAACTTTCCCTGGTTGTAGTGATGGACAGGTTAGGCGTTGAAATCTGTAGATTCATATAGTCATGTATTGATAGGAGGAGGATTGACAGTGTCTACTGTTGTGACTTTTGGGGAAATAATGATGCGACTTGCAACTCCATTAGGAGAGAGGTTTGAGCAAACTAAGAACTTCGAGGTTGTCTATGGGGGGGCGGAGGCTAATGTTGCTGTCGCGATTGCGCGTTATGGAGGTAAGAGCTGCTTCGTCTCGAAAGTATCGGACGATCAGTTCGGAGATGCGGCCAAGGGAAACATTTCGATTCATGGGGTGGACACCAGTCATGTTCTGAAAGGTAGCGGTAGATTAGGCAAGTACTTCTACGAACCCGGTTACTCTCAAAGGCCTTCAAAAGTGATCTACGACCGCGACGACTCGGTTTTTTCGAACTCCAAACCCGAAGATTTCTCGTGGGAAGAGATCTTCGATGGAGCGTCTTGGTTCCACTTTACTGGTATCACTCCGGCTTTAAGTGACCGGTTGATCGCCATTTGTGAGATTGCTCTAAAGGAGGCAAAGTTAAGAGGAATAACTGTTTCATGCGATCTAAACTACAGAGCGAGGCTTTGGACCAAGGAAAAGGCGAAGAAAGTGATGACTGAGCTGATGAAATATGTCGATGTTCTCTTTGCGAATGAAGAGGACAGCGAATCTGTCTTCGGTATTAGAGCCGAAGACACAGACGTGAGCGATGGTCGCCTGAGTGTTGAAGGTTACAAAGATGTCGCAAAGAAACTCAAGAAAAGGTTTGATCTGAAGGCGGTTGCGATTTCTCTTAGGGAGAGTATTAACGCGAATTTCAACAGATGGTCGGCCTCTCTTCTATACGGTGAAGAGTTCTTGCTTTCAACGAAATACGACATAAACATACTTGACCGTGTCGGAGGAGGAGACGCATTTGCTGCGGGACTTATCTTTGGACTTGACAGCTCGTGGGAGCCAAGGAAAGCGCTTGAATTTGGTGTGGCCGCTTCCTGTCTGAAGCACACAATAAAGGGAGACTTCAACATCGTTTCCAGAGATGAGGTTGAGAAACTACTTGGAGGAAATACCTCGGGAAGAGTAGTCAGATAGGATGGAGACCCAAGACTACCTGCAAAGGTGCGACAGATGTGGTTTTGAGCACAGTAATTCGAAGCGGTTAGCACGCTGTCCGGAGTGTAGAAGAACGCTCAAGTATATGTACGAAAGAGTTGGAGGGTAGCTCCTTCTGATTTTTCCGAAAGGGGTATCCGTGGACTCTGGAGGTTTCATCGATTGCTGCCAGTTAGCGATCTGCGATCCATTGTGACCCTCGGAGAGGGTGGTACTCCGTTGAATGAAAGTCAAAGACTCCCTAGGACGCTTGGCTTTTCGGGAAGACTCTTCCTGAAGGATGAAACACAGAATTGCACGGGTACTAACAAAGATCGCCCGGCTACCCTTGAAGTCGCCAAAACTCTTGAGAGCGGAGTTGAGGCTATCGATGTTGCTTCAGATGGCAATGCGGGGCCGGCAGTTGCCGCATATTCCGCTAGATTAGGTCTCGAGTGTATTGTAGTAATGCCGGACAACACACACCGGTCGAAAGAAATACTCAGGCGATGTTATTCGGCGCGAGACTTGTTCTGGTTAGGGATAGTAGTGTGAGCGAATGTATAGATCTGATAGAAGAGCTCACTGCTTCTTCCAACTGGGAAAACCTGACAACGGCGACTTCGGTAAACCCATACCATATCGAAGGGACAAAAAACGCCGCCTTTGAAATAGCAGAGGACTTTGGGCAAAACACCCCCGATTGGGTGATAGTTCCGGCAGTGGCGCCAGTTTTGCAGCCGCAACCTGGAAAGGCTTCACGAAATTGAGGAACGCTGGGATTATTGACAAGGTTCCGAGAATCTTGATCGTTAACCAGAAGGATGCGCACCGGTGGTTGGGGCATTCAGAGGAGGAAGCGACAGGATCGAGAGGTGAGAGTACCCGAATACGAGTGCAACTGTGATAGGTGTGCCTTATTCTCTCGACGGCGATTTGGCACTTGAGGCCATATTTAGCTCTAACGGATTTGCACTCTCTGTGTCTGATGAAGAGATGGTAAAGGCAGTTAAGCTGTTGGCGAAGTACGAAGGCCTGTTTGCCGAACCAACCGGAGCTGCGTCTGTTGCAGGATTTATCAAAGCCCATCGAGCTGGAATAGTTGGTAAAGGTGATTCTGCCGTTGCAATAATAACTGGGACTGGGCTGAAAACCATTTCGGCTTTCAAATCAGTCCATGCTCATTCGAAGATTGTCGGAAGAGACAGTTCTGAGCTTAAAAGAGCCATAGATGAGAATTAAGAAAGTCGTAAAGACGGAACTCTCAAGGAAGTCTGGAGCAGCCTGGACAATGAGCTGAAACAGTTATCGTACATTCTCGGGCAAATTAGACTAGAGAATCGTGGTTTCATGAAGGAGTCGCGCAATAACGCTCCAGAGCCCTGGCTCTCGAAGAATCATCGCTTTGGCGCGAGAGGTTCACCGGTATTTTCCCGCAAGAAGTCTAGTTGATTTATTCTCATTCGAAAATCGACCTGAGTTAATTGTCGGTGCTATCACATCCTATTCTTTCTGTTTTCAAGAACCTCGACTATTGCGGAATCGATGTTCGACATCCCTTTGGAGAGCAGAAGCTGTATATTCTCAATAGATCTGTCTAGAGTTGGAGCTATGAAACCCTGATCTGAGTCGATTCCAAGGTTGTTCAGTGAAAGCATCGCGGAACAATAGGCTTCATGTCCTCCAAGGCCTGCCTTCAGGGCGCAGCCTTCTTTGGCACCATCACACATTATTCCCGTTGTGCTCGAAAGGATTGTAAGCATTGCCTGTTCAATGTGCTGTCTTGATCCTCCAAGAAGATATACTATGCCCGCTGTTGCCCCCGTTCCGGCAGCTGTTACACATCCACAGATCGGGGCTACCCTTCCCAACTTTTTCTTGATATAGCCGGAAAACAGGTGGCTTATGGCAACTGCTTTAGCGATATCCTCCTTCCTTTTCTCAAAGTGCAGACCCGTGAGCGCAACAGGGAGAGTCGTAACTATTCCCTGATTCCCGCTTCCTCCGCTACTCATTACTGGAAGCGGAGCACCGGACATTCTCGCAGCCGATGCTGCAAGACAGTATCTTCGAATCTTATATCCAAGACCATCTTCGTTGTAACTACTGCCTTCTCTTGAAGACAAGATTTTATCAAGTCCAAATCTTGCGATATCAAGATTCATATCTATCCCTTCAAAGATCTTACCTATCTCTCTGTTGTTCATTGCTTCGACCGAATCAAAAACTTCATCAGGAGTGAAATCAATTGTGGCAGAAGGTATTGCCTGCTCCTCAATTGGGAGAGGCATTCCATCGATCTCGATCATCGAGACATTGGTGTGACTACCGGATATCGTGCACCGCACTACATGGTTCTCATCTTCTACGACCGCTTGTATAAACACCCCAGTACGATCAGGATCGCACCTAACGGAGACTGCGCGGTCCTCAATCAACTTTCTGGCAGACTCCACTGACTCAATTCGGCATGGCTTAAGCGCTTCCAGCTGGAGAGCAGCATCTCCACAAATAGCTCCCAACGCAGCCGCAAACTCATTTCCCTTCTCGTTGGTCCCAGGTATTCCAACATACATTCCGTTCTTGTAGACACTCACACTTGTTACAACGCTAATTCTTCTAATGCTACCTTCCAGTTTGCTTGCCGCTGTTGCTGTGCAGAAGGCGACCGCGCCGGGCTCAGTGCATCCGAGTGCAGGCTTCACCTCAGTTTCAAGGTACTCTTCGAGAAAACGCATTCAACACCTCCTCGTCCAGATAATCAAGTCTATCACCGCCCTCAAGTCTGAGGTGACACGATGATCCTTTCACGTTATTACCTATAGAGCAATATACGTATTGTGATCATTGGATCGTAGAGGATCTGAAGCATTCTCATCCAAGCGGAAGCTATAGAAGAAGCGTTGCAACGCTGAAGTAGATGAAAAGTCCAGTTGCATCGACAACGGTTGTAATGAGAGGACTACTGGCGACCGCAGGATCAAGAGATTTATTTGGTCTTGGAGTTGCGATGATATATAATTAATTTATGACGATCAACCGTCTTTTCTGTAGTTGGTGGAAGCTATGAGAGCCAATTTCTCTGATCTTTTCACTTCATTAGAGCAGATCACTGAGATCATTACTTCTGGCGGGAGACGCTTTGAGGCTCTTATGATAGCGGGCAGATCCATATCTGCAGATAGTCTGCACCTTTTTAAGGTCGAAAGCTCCCCAAAGGGCTCATATTCTATCGAGCCAGTCTGCGAATGGAGAAGTGAAGCCTCTGATGTTATTAGAGTGGGGAACGGAAGAGTAGAGAGTGGCGAGATCTATAGCCTTAAGAAGACCATCGAAGCAAGGCTTCCCGGCAATACTTCGGAGATCACAGAGAACTCTATGACGATAGATTATTCTGCAGGACAATGTAGATTAATTCTTGTATGCGGAGCTGATTCAAAGAGCAGAGAGTGGAAGGAAGAGGAGAAGAGGTTCCTCAAATTGGTACTTTGTTCAATTCTACTAGAGGCAAGAGGGCGTATCACTGAAGATCATCATGAAGACTGTGAGTTGGCTCTTCAAGAGAGGCTTTTGAGAAGCGATGAACTGCTGAAAAACTTCGAAGGAAATGTTCTTGACATTCTAGCAGTTGCGGATCAACGCTTGATTTTCAAGTATGTGTCACCTTCCGTTTTAAGTACTATGGAGTACTCCCCAGAAGAGCTTTTAGGTACCAATGCGCTTAATCTTGTCGAAAAGAACGATGTTGAAAGGGTTATTGCAGAATCGAAAGCACTTTTTCGAGAGAAGAGACACGGTTCGTTCAGGTACAGAGCAAGAACGAAGAGTGGTCAGGTAATTTGGATGGAGACGGCAGTAAGCCCGTTGTTCGAGGGGGAAAATATCGCAAGTTGGACCATGTCGTCAAGAGAAGTTACGGACGAGATGAAGCTTCAAGCGGAGCTGAAAGCAAGAGACAGTATGATGCTTTTCATGAACGACTTGTACGTTCTCGTCCTGAGCGGAGATAACCTTCAGGAAGCTGCCTCTAAGATTGCAAACCGAGCCTACGAAGAAAAGGGAGTTGTAGGTTGTCGGATTACCTTTAGCGAAGAAGAGCCCTTTGATCTCGAGGTTTCACGAGGAGACACCGAAGTCTTTCCGACAAACGTGAGAACGGACGAAAGAGTGTTCGGTAAGCTTATCAGCAACCACTTCTTCGTAGATAATCTGATAGTTGAAGGGAAGGAGTCAAGATACGTCTGCATAGCTCTTGAGTCAAACGATGAAATTGTAGGAACTTTTGAGAGTCTTACAGAAAGAGTAACTGGTCTCACAGAGGAAAGCATAGACCTTTACAGATTGGTCGGCACAACGATATCGCTCTCACTTAGCAAAATTAAGAACCTTGTTATCACAAAGAGGAATCACATCACCTCAGAGTCCTTAAGAAAGGCAACAGAGGCGATTACAAGGGACTTGAACATGAGGACAGTAATTGAATCTATCGTTGAAGGTCTTAGGCAAGTTATTCCGTTTTACAGCGCCGCAGTTGAACTTGTCGACGGGGACGAGCTTCTCATAGTAGGAGGCAGCTGGCCGGGCAGAGACTGTTTTGTTGGTACAAGATTCACTATGGAGGAGGGAAGTCCAGGTTTCGACGTAGTGAAGAACAAACTGATAGTTCTTGCTGCTGACGCTCAGAAGAAATACCCGCAGTTCAACAAACCGGATTTCTTCTTTATCAAATCGTGGATGGGTGTACCTCTGATTATTGAAGATGAGCCAATCGGGATGATCGCAGTGGACAGTGAGGAAGCGGAGGCCTTCAAGATCCGTCATCTGGAGGCCTTGAAGGCCTTTGCAGATATTGCCGCGATAGGGATAAACAACGCTCGACTCCATGAAGAGGTAAGAGAGCTCTCAATAAGGGACTACCTCACCGGTATTTATAATAGGCGTGGGTTGTTCGAGCTTGGAGAGAGAGAAATCGAAAAATCTAAGCGATACGGAACAGATATGGGGCTCATAATGTTCGATATAGATAATTTCAAGAAATTGAATGACAACCTCGGTCATTTAGCAGGAGACTTCGTTTTGAAGAGAGTGGCGCAGATTTGCAACAGGATTCTTCGGGCAGCCGACATTTTCGGTAGATACGGCGGCGACGAATTCATTGTTCTCTTGCCGATGACGGATGCGCAAAGAACAGAAGAGGCAGCGCTTAGGATATGTCATTCACTTGAAGAATCGGAAATCGTTTTCAACGGTACGCCTATCGATGTGAAAGCAAGCCTTGGAACAGCCTCTCTGGAAGGACACGAAAACGAACTCGAAGATATGATTAAGAGGGCGGACAGAAATCTGTATACATCAAAGTGGCGCGGAGGAAATCGAGTAACCGGGGGACCGGGCAATGGCTAGCAGGGAATGGTAGACTATGAGTGAAAAGCTTAGTGTCGAAGCGCAGTTAAGAGAGAGGAAGAAAGAACTGAGTCTCCTACACAACTTCTCGCGACTTGTGAATGAAGCAGAGGATTCACCCGAGCAAATACTGAAGGGACTTCTAAGGATGTTACCCGACGCATTTCTTGAACCAGAAAATACTTGTGCGGCGATTCTCTTAGAGATAGGGTCTTCGTATCAGAGGTCTTCATGAAGAGCGAACGTTTCATTCGCGAACCAATAAGGATTAGAGGAAAAGAGGTTGGAAGCATCTCTGTATTCTATCGCGGAGAGGGAGAGATAGCTTTTCTTTATGAAGGGGGTCAGATCGTACTTTCGTTGGCGGAACGACTCGGGAAGATTCTTCAAAGAATAGAATCGATGAGAGCTCTTCGTGAAAGCGAAGAACGTTGTAGAGTTACGCTTTCAAGTATAGGAGATGCTGTCCTTTCGACAGACGAGTTCAAAATAGTGACATTTGCAAATGAGGTTGCATGTAACCTAATCGGTCTGAATGAAGACAAGATAGTCGGCAAGAGGGTTGGAGAGATCATGGATATCTTCGGTGAAGATACTGGAGAACCTGCCGAGATTCCCGTGGAGTTCGTTCTGAAAACAGGTAAGAAAACAGGGTTGGTAAATCACACAGGACTAAGATCCAAGAATGGGAAGATTTATTCAATCGCTGATTCGGCAGCACCCATAACAAGGGAAGATGGGGAGACTGCCGGGATAATACTGATCTTTAGAGACATCACTGAGGATAAGAAAGACAGAAGATCAGATCATTCAGAGCGAAGCCAGATATCGCGAACTGATAGAGAAGATGGATGGTGGTCTTCTGATTCTAACAAGTGTAGATGGCGAGACTTTCTTCCTGAAAGACTTCAAATCTCCAAGTAGCGAGAGGAAAGAAGATGGTTTGAAACCCACTGGCAGAGAATTGAAGGCCGTCTTTCAAGGTATCGAAAGAACCAAACTGTATGAAGCGCTTAAGGGAGCCTGGGAGACTGGTATACCAGAGAAGGTTGAAGCTGAGAAGTATCACATGGAAGAGAGCGAGGGCTGGTGGACGAATTACATATATAGACTACCTTCAGGAGAGGTTGTATGCTTTGTTACGACGTAACTGAAGCCATGAGACTTCAGGAATTCAAGGACGAAGCGCACAGTCATCTCTTGGAGCTTTCGAAAGCAGCAGGTGGGAAGGATTCTTTGCTTGATGAATTCATGAAGAAAGCTGTTGAGATTGTGGGTTCTTTTCTGCAGGTAGATCGAGTAGGGGTGTATATGCTGACCGATCTCGGAGAAATTCAACTTGTAATCAGCTTTGATGTCAAGAAAGATAAAGTCAATGCAGAGAAACACCGCGCAATGAACAGAGAGTATGCAAATGAATATCTAGATCTGATTAGACAAGACAGGATTCTGAGTGTGCCAAATCTTGAGATTGAGGGAATTAGTCCGTTCATCGATAGTCTTAAGAAAGTCAGAGTACGATCATTGATCGACATTCCTTTGAAGAGAAGGGGTAGTATAATCGGCTCTCTTTTTTGTGACATGAATACAAAGAGAGAATGGACTCCTGATGAGAAGCAATTTGTTGCATCCGTCGGGGATATGCTTGCGCTTGCACATGAAGAAGACGAGCTGATTACCGCGAGCAGCGTTATGGAGACTTCTTCAGAATGAACGGAGCGGTTATGCTGCTTCTAGATCCACCTACGAGAGCCATTATCGATGCAAATGCTGCAGCCTGCGAGTTTTACGAGTTCTCAATTGACGAACTGAAAAAGCTTTCCATTTGGGATCTCGCAACGGATAGCAAGGCGTTGGCAGAAGTAGGAAGACTAGCCACTGGAGAGACGCTTCATGCGGTTACCCGACAAAGACAAGCAAGCGGTACTGTCATAGATGTTGAGATCTTTGCCTCGCCTCTAGGTTCTCCTGGGTTGGAAATGCTTATCCTGATTGTTGTGGACATTACAGAAGCGCTCGCCGCAAAAAGCAAGCTGGCGGGAGCTCTTAGGCAGGTAAACGTTGCTCTAGAAGGAGCAGTTGAGTTGGTTAGCAAAGTAGTAGAAGTAAGAGATCCCTATACTGCCGGTCACCAGGATAATGTTAGTCGATTGGCAACCGCAACACAGAGAGACTGAGGCTTGGAGAAGATTCCGTCAGAGCTGTGAGAATCGTCGGTCTGCTTCACGATGTGGGAAAGGTTTCTATTCCGGCTGAGATTCTATCTGAGCCTGGAAAGCTAACCGATCTGGAGTGGTCTTTGATAAAACGCCATCCAGTGATAGGTTATGAAATCCTTCGCGATGTGAAGTTGGGAGGTCCAATAGCCGAGATCGTTAAGCATCATCACGAGAGGGTCAACGGAACCAGTTGTCCTGAAGGCCTCGCAGGATCTGAACTCTCGTTGGAATCCAAAATCATGGCTGTCGCCTATTTGGTGGAAGCTATGGTGTCACGCAGACCATATAGGGCATCAAAAGGTGTTGGGGAAGGAATCGAAGAGATAATAAAGAACTCGGGGATACTCTATGACAAAGAGGTCGTATCTGTCTGTATTGATGTAATAGAAGCCGGGTTCAACATTGAAAAGTCTGACTACTGTAAACTCTAGGTGATATGGAGGTAATGGCATGGATGTAGCGATACTGATTCTTGCGATTTTCGGAGGGTTGGTTTTTTTAGGTCTTGCTGTGAAGCTTGCTTTGTTTGGTCTGCGTGTTATCTTCAGCCTTGCTTTTGTCGGGCTCTTGGTCTTTGCTGTGATATGGCTGCTTTCAAAGATCCTTACACTGTTTTAGAAACGATCGTAGCCATAAGAGTTCTATAGATCTTCATCCGTCCTGAAGAGGTTACTCTCCTTCATGAGTAACCCTTTGGCTAGCAGGCCACGAGACTTTTCCATCCGGTTTTTCTTAGAATAGGTATGCGAATTGGTCTTACTTTTCCTTTTTTCAGGGATCATTCAGGAACCCCATTTCGATGATCGTTTTGTTGAAGGCCGTGAATAACCGAGAAGTAGATGCAACTCCTGATACTCTCCGTTTCATATGAGTTGGGTGCTGTATCCCTGGTGACTGGACCATTCTAGAAGATAGTAGGGGAATGTTGAGAAGAAAGGGAAGAGCAAATACCTGTTTGATCATTCCTGGAATTAAAGCTGCGAGTTACACAGCTGGTACCGCGTATTTCTTAATGCCCTATGAGGCAGTGGGGGGAGTCACAAGAGTCTCTCGCGAGTTCAGATGGTTTTGAATGCAGATTTGACAATAAGATTCCTATTGACAAAGTGGCAGGTTGAGACTGGGACTGTTTTCTATCTTGGCGGTCAGAGATAAGAACCGTTGTCTCAGCTTCTGAATAGGCTCAAGTTGAAGGTATCGTAAGCTTTCTTGTAGAGATGCCGCTAAGTCTGGCTATTCTTTCTTTGAACATGACTAAGAAAGTTCTTGATGGGAGTTTCAGGATCAACTTGAATCTCGACAGGCCATTCGCCAGTGACGGTTAGGCATCTGCCGATATCATCTCCGGGAGTTCCGTACTCCTTTACCCACAAGACTTCAGCCGAGAAATCGATCTTCAAAACAAGAGTCTCTATATATGGCTCATCGCATTTCTCGAAAGACTGATCATGACTAATCCTTCAGATACTCTGATAACACCGTTGATTTCTTCGGTTCTTGTCGTCTCAAAACTTCCCGAAAAAGCGAGAGTTGTGCAAACAATCGCTGTTGCGTACATAAGCAAAGCGATTATTCTCATCTTTCGCCTCTCATCAAAGATAGATTCCACACGACTCTTTCTATCTAGAGGTAGTAAAGAACAGCCTCATTATCGGATTGTGATGACTTCTCGTTTGCAGTGGGAAAAACCAGTATGGTAGCGACCTAGAAGTGGCTCTCGCTTATGTATCAAAGGTGGAGTTTGGTTCGCAAAAAAGAAGATATATGGAGCCGGTAGCGAGAATTTCAGGTCTTTGGTAAAGAGTTTCTTGGATTGGGTTAATGAGTAATATAATGGGTCTATAGCCTGTTGATTCCATTTTGAGAGGGTGATTCTCAATGCTTCAGCTGAAGGAAGTATCAAAAATCTACGAAACCGGTGAACTCAAACAAGAAGCACTGAGTGAAGTCTCAGTCTGCTTCCCAAAAAGTGAATTCGTTGCCATACTCGGTCCCAGCGGTTCAGGCAAAACTACATTACTGAATATTATTGGAGGTTTAGATAGATGTGACTCGGGTGATCTGGTTGTAGAAGGCAAATCAACCAAGGAGTTCAAGGATTGGGAACTTGATTCATATAGAAACAAAAGCGTTGGGTTCATTTTTCAGAGTTTTGGCTTGATTCCTCACCTTTCCATCCTTGACAATGTTGAGTTGGCTATGACTCTCGGTGGAGTGTCGTCTTCAGAGCGAAAGAAGAGGGCTCTCGGTTTGCTTGAAAGAGTAGGCTTGAACGATCAGGTTCACAAGAAGCCAAGTCAGCTCTCGAATGGGCAGATGCAGAGAGTGGCTATTGCAAGGGCTCTGGCAAACGACCCTGAGATCATCCTGGCCGACGAACCTACTGGATCTCTAGATTCTCTGACTGGCGAACGGACGATTAGGCTAATAAAGGAAGTAGCCAGTGACAAGTTGGTAATCATGGTTACTCATAACGAAAAGATTGCAGAGGATTTTGCTGACAGAATCATCGCGCTTCAGGATGGTCGAATTGTTTCAGACACAAGACCATGCTTGGAAGATGATCCCAAGTCAGAACTCAAACTTAAGAAGACGAGTATGGGTTTCTCGACTGCTCTCAAGCTTTCCGCAACCAATATTCTCACTAAGAAGTGGCGAACGGGACTCACGGTTCTAGCTTCAAGCATTGGCATTATCGGAATTTTTCTTGTTCTTTCGCTTTCAAGCGGTTTTGGAAAACAGCTATCGGGTTTTGAAGCTCAGACTCTATCTACGTTTCCAATAATGATTAGTCAGACAACTATTGACATTGAGTCCCAGAAGCCCCAATTGCTAGAGTATGACGGTCGGTTCGTCTATCCGTATGATCCGAGCGATGAGATCTTGATTCACAACAACGATCTGTCCGAAGAGTATTTGAACTACGTTGAGAGCATAGATCCAAAGCTTCTTTCGGGGTTCACTTACACGCGGCACGTTAACATGAATCTGGTTGCGAGATTCGGAGATATGGCGAAGACGGTAGATCAAACACAGGTGAACTTCACCGCATATCCGGAGAACCGGGATCCCGACACCCCTGGGTATCTGGAAAGCAATTTCGATCTGGTAGCCGGCTCACTTCCAGTAGAGCCAACTGATCTGCTGCTAATAGTAGGCCGAAACAACAGGTTGTCTAAGGAGGTCCTTCAGGCCATAGGAATTGACTATGAAAGAGAGAGAATCGATTTTGGAGATATTCTTGGACTCGAGATTAAGGCAATCTACAACGATGACTTCTACGTGAGGAATGGAATGCGTTTTTCTCCCAAGACGTCTTTGAGCGATCTGATTGAACTGTACTACGGTGACTATGGAATCACTTTAAGGATTGTAGGAATTATTAGGCCAAAGAAGCACATTGAGTTCTCGGTTCTTGATGAAGGAATTACTTATTCCGATCGACTGGCTCAGATGTTTATTGAGAATGCACGGCAGTCTGAAATAGTACGAACTCAGAAGGATCTCTACATCAATGTCTTCACTGGAGAGCAATTCGCTTCAGATCTCTTCAACGTTCTTTCGGTTATCCCGCCCGATATCACGGCCCGTCTTGTCGGGGGGATTTCATTGCCTGTGACAAAGAGGAATACCCTTCAGAAGCTCGGAGCATTTGAGACACCGGTTTCCGTAGTACTTTATCCGAAGGACTTCAAATCCAAGGAAAAGATTCTCCAGCATCTTGATGCCTGGAACGAAGGCAAAGCGGAAAATGAAAGAGCTGTCTATATTGATCTCGCATCAACAATTTCAAGATTGCTGGTCGGTGTGTTGAACGCCTCGACACTAGTACTGCTTTCGTTTGCTGCGATTTCACTGGTAGTCTCGTTAATAATGGTCGGAATCATAACGTTCATCTCTGTGACAGAGAGAACAAAGGAGATAGGCATTCTCAGGGCGCTTGGAGCAAGAAAGAAGGACATCGGTGCTGTATTCAACGCAGAGAATTTCGTTATAGGGTCATTTTCGGGCGTGATTGGAGTAGCTATCGGCTCATTGCTGGTGCCGGCGATGAATTCGGTAATCGAAAGTTTAACGGGTCTTGCCAATGTGGCTTGCCCCGATCTGATTCATTTTTTGGGGCTCAGTGGAGCAACCATTCTGCTGACAGTTATTGGAGGGTTGATACCCTCAAGGATAGCTGCCAGCAAAGATCCTGTGGAAGCTTTGCGTACTGAATAGGACTCTGCGGTTGAGTCTTAGTCATTTGCGGATGGTCTTCTCCATTTGTTTGGAGTGGTTTCAAGGGCTCTTCGTGGAAAACGTTTGCTGTTTCACTTCGCCTAAGACTTCCTTCAGAATGGCTTGAACGAGAGTTGAATGATCATGATCCGGGTATATACAGATTCAGGTCCTTTGAAAGATTTGTGATCTCGACTGAGGGCATCCTAACAAGCTTGCCCGAATCAAATCCGAAAAAAATGAGATAGACTGATTCCGGTGCACCTGTCCTTAGGTAGGCGTCTTTTCCGACCATGATTGTGTACTTGGTCTCTACCTCTGGATTCTTGAAGTAGTAGAACTTCTCTTGAGAAAGGCCGGGTTTGAAATTCTTCTGAAAGAAATACCCAGAGTCAGTAGAAGCTTTTTTTATTCCAACCCAGATATCTTTGGTGCCCGTTACGAAAACCCTGAAATACGGTCTATCGCTCGCTTTCTGAGCCTCTGTGATTATGGCTTCCAGATCTATTGTTGTGTTCGAGAGAAAGTTCTTTGCAACTATATACTGCTCCAGTGTCCCTCCCGATCCAAGAAGTCTTTCAACACTTGCGAGCTTTGCCTTGAAATCATCTTCTATTGACAGCAACTCCTGATCATACTGCTTGCGCATTTGAGTAAGCTCGGCTTCCATCTGTCCAACTTTGTTGATAGCAATTAGTGAGAATATGAAACCGATTATCGCCGCCATTATCAGGAAAAGACCGATAGCGAGCGCAGGGGAAGTCCTTCGTCTCTTTGCCATTCTTCACCTCTTTCTCCCGCAAAAGAAGAGATGCTCGGAACTGGCAAAAGTCTCGCGGTTTCTGCAGTATTTGTATTCCCAGTCTGCCGCCGCGCTTATTCTTGAGGCCAGTGCCCTCTCATCATACGGATAGAAGGCAACTACCGATGCTGTGTCAATTAGATCGAACCCATTCTCGCTCAGGCGAAATTCTACTTCGCCCGGAAAGAAAGGTCTGGTCACAAAGACCTTTCTGCTGAGTGAACTATCTCCTATGGGGATCTCTCCACCTTCTATGAGAGCTTTGGCCATTGAATACTCTCCCCTTGAGAGGAAATCCTGCAAGAAGGCCCAAGCATTATCAACGGTAGCTATAAGTACCCCATCTTTCTTAAGTACCCTGCACGCTTCTTTGAGTACTTTCGTCGAGTCTTTGACATAAGAAAGAAGATCGCCCATTGCAAGAACGTAGTCAAAACTCTCCCCTTCAAATGGAAGGTTATCTGCGTTCGACCTGAGAAACCTCACGTTGAGTTCGGCTATCTCGGCCTTCATGGACGCGACCTTCAACATCTCTTCGGCGAGATCCACTCCTGTTACTCTATGACCTTCTTCTGCAAGATACAATGCCCATCTTCCTGTTCCAGTACCGATATCAAGTACCTCTCCCAAGGTCTCTACGTGGTCGGCCAGAAGTCTTTCAACAATGGCGTGGAAAAGCCTCCAGTAGGGTTCTTCGTACAAATAATCATATCTACCTGCAATTTCGTTATAGTATTCCCATGACTCCCTCAAACCGGCGCACCTCACAAGAAGAATTACGGCAAATGAGCAATTAACTATAGTATAATACATACTTACCTGGGATTCAGAAGTTTGTTGACCCATAAGAGGAAGTGCGATCTGTGAAGATCCCCATGAAACTTCTCGAAGAACCATTTGAACTCATTAGGACCAGCAGGAAGACTTTTGAAGTGAGACTCAACGATGATAAGAGAAAGAAGATTTCGGCCGGAGATGTAATTGTCTTTACAAAAATCAGTAGCGGAGAGACTTTGTAAGTGCAGGTCTTGGGGGTAAGATCATTTGCGACTTTGTGAAAAATTGTTTGATTCGTATGACGTTGAAAGACCCGGCGAGGGTGTTGATAGCTTGCCGAAGAGAATCAGATCTATATTTTCAGATAACGACGAACGGAGATTTGGTGTTCTTGCTATCGAAATTGAGCTTGTCTTAGGGACCTAGAATCGTACTCTCTTCCCTGAAAAACTCTCCAAGCTTCTTTCCCATATCCTTCACGAATGTGTTTATGTCCTTCGACCTCTTTAGGTACCACCAGAAGACCAGTATTCCGATCGTTGCGCCGATATTGTTATATATGAGATCAAGCATTGTGTCGTCGAGACTATTTTCCTGAGCCATACGGTAACCGGGATAACCGCCAAAGATCTTGTCGGAAATGAACTCACCTATTTCCCAAAATACACCTATCATATTCACAATTGATATTCCGGAGAGCCAGACCTTCCACCTAACTGCCTTTTGGGGAAGGTTCGACCAGGCGATCGCTGAGCCGAAAATAAACGGAAAAAGAAAAAAAGCCCCCCAGAATCCACCAAAAATGTGAAGGAAATCGTCGAAAAGGGCGAATTTGTTGTAGAATTCACGCCACAAGCCAAAGAAACTATGAAGAGTGAGGTGCATCAATATGAGAAACCGCGTCTCCTCGTAAATCGGAACTCCTGTAATACCCTGGAATATCCAGGTAGAGTAGCCCAAAAACGCCATGATGAGGTAACCTAGCATATGAGGTAGATGGAAATTGCCAAGAGATCCAAATACCGGTACGAAAAGTAGAAACGAGGAAAATATATTGATCCACTTAAGTGTGTTATAGAACTTTATGTTGGTTGACAGCATGGACTTGTTTAAAGTTGGTTTGTCGATTAGAGTCTCCCCAAAACTCCACGCGTATGCTCCAAGAATTCTAAGGACGTTCTTTAGAGTCATCAAAGGCCTCCGCAAATTGTCATTTTGTTCACATTATACACTTATACACAAACTTGCCGGTTCACTATCGATATAATTTAACATAGCAGTTTACAAGTGAAACAGACTGCGGATATTCGCGCTGCTTTGTCAAACTCATTTGTTAGACTATTCAAGAGGTGAGGTTATATGAATTCGAGAAAGAGCTTTGACTTCGATGAGTTTGCCACAATATACTCTCAGCACAGATATCCCAACGAGAAGTTGGTGGAGCACATTTTCAACAGAGTGCACTACGCCGACAGAATACTGGAAGCCGGATGTGGGACTGCTGATTACGTGAGCGTCCTATCAGAACTACTCTATGCGGATGGTTTTGGATTCGATATTAGTCCATCAATGATTTCCGAGGCCGAAAAGAAGAATCACACCGTCGATCTGAAAGTAGCTGATGCCAATAAAGCTTTTCCTTACGAGGATTCTCAGTTTGATTTTGTTTTTAACATAAATCTTGTCCACTACATTTCCGATCTTGAAAACCTCTTCATGGAGAGCTACAGAGTAATGCAAATCGATGGAAGTGTTCTCACGGTAACTGATTCATGCCAGGACATAGGAGAGAGAACTTTGACTCAGTATTTCCCTGAGACATTGGAGATAGACAGGGAAAGATATCCTGGAAACTCAGCTATAATGTCGGCTATGAAGAAGGCTGGATTCGAAGGCATCTATACTACAAAAGTGAAGACCACCTTTGAGTTCAAGAAGCAGCACTATGACCAATACAGAAGCAAAGCCTATTCGGCATTGAGATTGTTATCCGAAAGAGGTTTCAGAGAGGGAATGAAGAAACTTGAAGCGGACATGAACAAAGGACTTGTGATGGGAAGAAAGGCTTATACTCAGATTTGGGGTATCAAAGTAGCGAAGAGAGACTTCGATCTTCCAACGATATTTTCAACAAGCTTCGATGGCAGAGAAAGAAGCAGTTAACAGATGGAGGTATTGTTGTGAGGAAGACGGCGATTAATACTCTGGTCGTAGCTGTTGGTTCATGTTTCTTTTCGTCTGCTATGAGCGGCGGAAAATGAGTCACTTTCTCTGTTCTAAGTGCGGCCGGAGGTATCCTGCAGATACGAGGCAATTCAGGTGCTCATGCGGAGGGACATTCGATCTGGATTTTAGAGCTCGGTTTCCAGTGCATGAGATTGAGAAACGCTCTCACAATATGTGGCGCTATCGTGAAGCTTTACCAGTCGAGTTTGATTGCTCTATTGTCTCTATGTCGGAAGGGTGCACTGCGTTAGTCGAAGAGGTAATTGAAGGAAGAAGCGTTTTTATCAAGAATGACACACTGTTTCCGACGGGCTCATTCAAGGATAGGGGAGCAAGTGTTCTCATAAGCTATGCGCGCGAACATTCAGTGAAATCGGTAGTCGAAGATTCGTCGGGTAATGCTGGTTGCTCAATCGCTGCTTATGCGTCCAGAGCTGGTATGCGTTGTGAGATATTCGTCCCCGATAGCACATCTCAGAGCAAGTTGAACCAGATCGCGGCTTACAATTCGAGAGTGAAGTTGGTCAAGGGGTCTAGAGATGATGTGGCGAGGGAGATTCTCGAAACTGCAAGTATGGAGTTCTATGCTAGCCATGTATACAATCCATTCTTTCTTCACGGAACAAAGACATTTGCCTTCGAAGTATGCGAGCAGCTTGGTTGGAAGAGTCCAGATGCAGTAGTCGTTCCCGTGGGCAATGGGACACTTCTCCTCGGAGTGGCTATAGGATTTGACGAATTGCGTTCTGAAGGCGTAGTCAACAGAGTTCCAAAAATCATTGCGGTTCAATCGAAGAATTGCTCTCCTCTTTTGCAAGCGTTCAATAAGAAGTCTGATCTGCCGTTGCCCCTGAAGATCGAGAAGACCATTGCTGAAGGAATCGCAATTGAAAGGCCAGTTAGGGGAGCGCAAATACTAAAGGCCGTTACCAGAAGCAATGGAACATTTATTGGTGTTGCTGAAGACGAGATTGTTGAGGCGGGAATCGAAATGGCAGGACGTGGGTTCTTTATTGAACCAACTGCGGCAGCAACGATTGCAGGCCTTAAGAAGTATGTCACGTCTAGTAGTTCTCACGATTTGATTGTTTCAGTCTTCTCCGGTCATGGCCTGAAGACTGATCGATAACTCTGCGTACTTCCTTGGTGAGTGTCTTAGTTGAACGTGAGCCTGCTTTTCTCTCAGCTCCTTGAAGCAACTGAGATTCTACTGAGTTTTCTCGATTCGCCAAAGAAGCTTGAACTGGAAGTTCGAGTGAAGATCTTCATTCAGTCTCAGGTTAAGAAGCATCAAGATCACTGTCACTCTTCAGAGCTGCGGCTTGCGAGTCAATTATGAATCCAGGTAGAGATTGTGTTACGTTGACCACCCGATACACTGGTTATATAATTGAGTAAGGAGGTGGTTGAGTTGTTTTGGGATCCAACATTCATCATACTTATTCCTGCAATCATCCTGGCAGCTTACGCCCAGTTCACCGTCAGTTCTCGCTTTTCACAGTATTCGAAGATCAAGTCGAGCTTTGGATTCAACGGCACTCAGCTTGCTAGGCAGCTATTGGACAACGCCGGTCTACATGACGTCAAG
Organism: Mesotoga sp. UBA5557; assembly: GCF_002425715.1. NCBI lineage: Bacteria > Thermotogati > Thermotogota > Thermotogae > Kosmotogales > Kosmotogaceae > Mesotoga > Mesotoga sp. UBA5557. Next base: position 35,925 of record NZ_DIMV01000005.1, on the reverse strand, counting down.
ATAGAGAGAATCAGAGGCAATCTTACCGATCACTTTGATCCGAGGAAAAAGGTGGTGCGTCTGTCTGATACTACCCACAACAGCACATCGATAGCTGCGCTGGGTGTGGTTGCGCACGAAATAGGCCATGCAATTCAGGACAAAGAAAAGTATGCACCTCTTGTTGTCCGAAATGCTGTTGTTCCCGTTGCCCAGTTAGGTTCTTCTCTTTCCTGGATAATTTTCATCATAGGTCTCCTCATGGTTTCTCAGATCCTGATAAGAATTGGGATAGTTGTATTCTCTGCGTTCGTGTTCTTTACACTGGTTACGTTGCCGGTGGAGTTCAACGCAAGTTCAAGAGCAAAGAAGCTGCTTTCGTCCATGGGGATGCCTTCGAATGAGCTTAAAGGCGTGAGTTCTGTTCTGGGAGCTGCTGCAATGACGTATGTGGCTTCTGCGGCCACTGCTATTTTTCAGTTGTTGAGAATGCTTATCCTATCTGGATCAGGAAGAGATTAATGCAGGGGGCACGTTCCATAGCCCTCCAGACACTATCCTTTTTTGATACTAACGGGTATATTTCTTTTAAGAAGGTGGAGATGGCACTCTCCACCCTTTCTTCGAGTGATAGGTCCTTTTGTGTGAACCTGATCTACGGAGTTCTTAGAAAGAGGATTCGAATAGACTACGAGCTCTCGCGGTTTCTGAGAAAACCCAACAAACTTCCTGTGGCGGTAAGGAACGCCTTGAGGATTGGTATATTTCAAATCATGTTTCTGGATACCGTACCTGAATATGCTGCTGTAAATTCTTCTGTGAATTTGGTGGGAGTAAGGGAGTTCAGGGGCCTCGTCAACGCAGTTTTGAGAAAGATTTCCGATACCGGCTATTCGAATAATCAGCCGCTGAATGTTTTTTACTCCCATCCTGAGTGGCTAGTAGAATACTGGAGAGAAGTAGAATGGATAGACGATGTCGAGGAGCTTCTCGAGTACAATCAGACACCTCCGACTCAAACAGTCCTGGCTTCAGGCAAAGAGGATGAGCTGATAGAGAAGGGTTTCATCTTTGACAAGAGTGAGTATTCTGAGCTTTGCACTGTCTTTCAGAAGGGAAGCTCAATTGAGAACCTAGAGACTCTGGATGAGGTCGAGTATATACTTACAGAAGTGGGAGTTCCTGTGGTCAAGCACAGTGGCAGCCTAACCGGCAGAATCAACGCAATGCCGTGGCTTTTTCATACGTTGACTCGGGACTCGCTTGATATTGCGTCCCATAAGGCCAAGACTCTTCTGAAGAGCTTCTCAAAAGAACATAACGATTTCATCTACTATAGTCAGGCGATCACCAGAGAAGAAAATGATATGGCTATTGGGGTTCTCGGTGAATTCGAATCAAGCAAAATGGGCCACTTCTTCTCGGAAAGGAATATAGTTGCCAGATTCGATGGAAGAGGGTACTGGTTGCAGCCATGGAAAGCTCCCCTTGTGTGTTATGTGGCAAGACTTAGGAGGAAGAAGTGAAGGACGTACTTTCTTTTAGTTTGGACGAACTAAGAGAGGAAATGCTTTCCTTAGAAGAAGCAACATTTCGAGCAAAGCAGATCTTTGACTGGATTTACAGGAAGAAGGCGGTGGACTATTCGGAGATGACAAATCTTCCCATTAGTCTTCGGGAAAGACTCTTCGGGCTTCTTCCCTTTCCGGTTATGGAAATGGAGGAAAGACAGGTGGCCGGTGATGGCACTGAGAAGTTCTTGTGGAAGCTGGAAGATCGCAATCACATCGAATCAGTGCTTCTGAGGCATCCAACTCATACTACGTTCTGCATCTCTTCACAGGTTGGTTGTGCGCTGAACTGCTCCTTCTGTGCTACGGGAGCCGGAGGTTTCGCTCGAGACCTGTCCGCAGGCGAAATTGTCGGCCAGGTTGTATTCATGGAAAAGATCAGTGATAAACCTGTTGACAACATAGTTTTCATGGGTATGGGAGAGCCTTTTCTGAATGAGGACAATGTATTTAAAGCGATAAGCATTCTCCACGACCCCGTAGGGAGAGACCTTGGAACGCGGCGATTCACTATATCAACATCTGGTATTCCAGAATCGATAAGGAAGTTGGCCGATTCGAAAATGGATGTTAGACTGTCAGTATCGCTTCATAGTGCAAGAGACGAACTAAGGAGCAAGTTGATGCCTGTTAACAGGAAGTACCCGTTATCAACTCTTAGAGAGGCTCTAGAATACTATCAGCACATCACTGGTAACAGGATAACCGTTGAATATGCAATGATAAAGGGAGTGAATGATTCCAAAGAAGAGGCGCAGCGCCTTGTGGAATATCTACGAGGGTTGAAGTCATTCATAAACATAATTCCGGTGAATCCCGTCAATAAGATCTACGACAAACCTTCAGAAAATGTAGTAGTTTCTTTTGTTGAAACTCTAAGAAAAGCAGGGTTTGAAAGTGCCCTGAGGCATGAAAAGGGAAGTGATATCGATGCTGCTTGCGGTCAGCTCAGGCAAAGAAGGAGGTAGGGCTTGGATAGAAGAAAAGGAGTAGTCGTTAGATTCGGAAGCAGAAATATGGAAGTAGTCGATAGCGAAACAGGAGGAAGACTTGTTTGCACCATGCCTGGGCGTTTTAGAATGCAGGGGATAAGACCTATTGTAGGAGATAGGGTTGAGTATACATTGAGCGGCAACGGTCAGGGTCGAATAGAAAACATTCTTCCCAGAGAGACTGAACTATTAAGACCGCGAATCTCCAATATTGAGCAGATACTTCTTGTACTATCGTTGAAGGAACCGGCTGTTCAGAATACAGTTACTGACCGTTTTCTAGTTCTGGCAGAGTTCGCAAGACTTCCGGTAGTAATAGTTGTAAACAAAGTCGATCTGCTGCACGGAGACGAAATAGAGGGTTTCTGTGAAATCTATGGAGAATACTACGATATCTGCCACGTCTCTTCAAAAGAGCAGATCAACATTGATAGGTTACGAGAGATTCTGAAGGGTAAGGTAAGCGTTATGGCGGGAATGTCTGGCGTTGGTAAGAGCAGTTTGCTTAACACGTTGAATCCCGGTCTAAAGTTGAGGGTGTCAGAAATATCTCGAGGTCTTGAGAGAGGGAGACACACAACATCGTATGTTGAACTGCTTCAATTCGAATTTGGAGGACTGATTGCTGACACTCCAGGTTTTGCTAATCTTGAAATGCCCGAGATAACTCCGGAAAACCTAAAGAGCTATTTCTTGGAGATTACTCATGAAAATGAAATGTGCGCATTTTCCGATTGCAATCATATTGATGAGCCCGGTTGTTATGTCAAGGAGCTGGTCGAAGCTGGGAGTATTCATAAGAGTCGCTACAACAGTTACCTGAATATGTATAATGAACTGAAGGAAAGAGAAAGAGAGAAGGGAGGAAGAAAACATGGCTAAGATATCTCCCTCTATTCTAGCTGCAGATCTTACAAATCTGGCCTGCGAAGTAAAAAAAGTACGCGAAGCAGATTTTCTTCACATAGATGTTATGGATGGAATGTTTGTCCCCAATATTACTTTCGGAGTGCCTATTATGGAGGCACTTGGAAGACTTGATCATCCTCCATTGGATGTACATTTGATGATAGAGGAGCCCTCAAAGTATGTTAAGGATTACGCATTACTCGGTGCCAAAAACCTCCACGTACATGTCGAGGGAAACTATCATCTTCACAGACTGCTTGGGGAGATAAGGGAGAATGGGGCTAACGCATTCGTTGTGCTGAACCCTTCAACGCCTGTTTCTTCGCTCGAAGAAGTGTTTTCCTTTGTGGATGGTATTCTGGTTATGACAGTCAACCCGGGCTATACAGGCCAGAAATTCATCCCCGAAGCTGCCGCAAAGATCGGAGCTCTCGACCGAATTCGTTCTGAAAAAGGTTTCTCATTCGTTATTGCAGTAGATGGGGGCGTGAGTCTGGGAAACGCGAAGGATTTGGTTGATCTGGGAGCGGACATTCTTGTTATGGGGGCAGCCGTATTTAGAGCGAAAGATCCATCGATTGTTGTAGAAAGGATTAGGGAGATTAGACGGTGAAGCTGTATCTTGTGACTTCAAATGAGAACAAGCTTAGGGAGGTGCGGTTACTTTCGCCGGAGAATATCGTGATTGATTCTATTGCAACTATTGTAACGGTTAGAGAGGTTATAGAGAATGCGGAGACCTTCATGGGTAATTCTCTTAAGAAGATCGAAGCATACAAGGAATTGGGTGTCCCTTTGCTTGCAGATGATTCGGGCCTAGTAATTGATTCTTTGGGAGGCTTTCCCGGGATTAGCTCAGCCAGATTCATGGAGGGTAGAGATTATCCACGAAAGATGGAGGCAATTCTGAACCGAATGAAAGGCAAAGAAGAAAGGACTGCCAGATTCATCTGTGCAGCCCTCTTCTATGATCCTTCAAGAGAGATGTTGCTTGGTGTAGAAGGCAAGGTTGAAGGTTCTATTGCCCTAGAGATTTCGGGAGAAGATGGTTTTGGCTACGATCCGATATTTATCCCTTCTGGTTTCTCCGAAACATTTGGTATCCTAGGCGATTCAGTCAAAAATGAACTTTCACACAGATCCGATGCATTTAGGAAGCTGTTTTCACTGGTCTCCCTTTATAACGAGAGACAATGAGCAGAATGACTCCAGCAAACAGCAAAGCAACTGAAACTACCTTGGCCGTTCTTATGTCTGTTTGACCTATGTAAAGGCTGTCGAGTCTCAGTCCTTCAATAAAGAATCTAACGATAGAATAAAAGATCATGTACAGCGCAGTGACTTCACCGTAGTTCTTCCTCTTACCAAGATACCAATAAAGAAAGGAAAAGATGGCGACATTTGCGAGGCTCTCGTAAAGAAAAGTCGGATGGAAAAACTCATCTCCAGAATACCCTGGCATCCGGTATCTTAACGGAACAAACATCTTCCATGGGAGCTCGGTAGGTGCGCCATAAGCTTCATAATTGAAGAAGTTTCCCCAACGTCCGATAGCCTGAGCCAGTGGCAAAACGGCAGTGAAGATATCCGTCGCCTGCAGAAAGGATAGCTTAGCCTTTTTTCTTAAAGTGACATACAAAAAAACCACAATCAGAGCTGCAAAGAAAGCTCCGTGGATGGCAAGACCACCATCCCATGTTCTCAAGATACTCCAGAAGTCGCCCCTGTAGATATCGAAATTGAACGCCACGTAATAGACTCTTGCGCCCAAAACTCCGAAAATAATCCCGATAAAGACTGCTTCTATCATGTAGTCTTCCTCTATTCCTTCTTTGAGACCCTGGTGTCTTCCTATAAGGTAAGCAACGATGATCCCTGCCGCGATCATCACTCCGTACCATCTGATTGAAAAGGGGCCGAGATTCTCGACTATTACTGGATTAAGTATTAACTCCCCGCTGAATACCGCTTTCAAAAGAAAAAACAACGCAACTACGGAAACAACAGCTACCGATATCAGAACTACTTTCTTCTTCATGTAAACCCCCTGTTTCCAGTTTTCGAAAGGCTTTGACTTCAGGACGTATTTCACTTAAGAAAAACTTGAGCATGCTAATCTTGAGAGGAGTCCTCGTGCAAATCAACGGCCTCCTGTTGCTCTTCTTCAGATTGGGGTTCCATTTCACTAATAGAAGCCTTTTCTACAACAGCATCCAGAACCTTGTTTCTGATGATCGTGGAAACGATATCACTTCTAACGTCTTCACGAGTGCTCACCATTTCTCTTGCTCTGTCGGCAGAAATCCCCCAATAAGGAGCCATCTCTTCAGCAATGGCTTCAATTTCCTCTTCTTCTGCCTCAAACCCTTCTTTGGATGCTATCTCATGAATGAACCTCGTCTTCTTTATCTCATCGAATACACCCTTTCTGAAGTTTTCGACAAGCTTATCTTCGCTTCCGGCTTGATTCAAGTAGTTCTCATAACTCTTATCCTTTTTCGAATTCTCTATTGTTCTCTGAACGAAATAATCAAGTGTCGAATCTGAGATCTCTATCTCTACGAGGTCGTTGATCTTATCCATTGCCTGTTGCCTGAGGAAGTCTTTCTGCCAATTGATGAAAGACTCCATTCCCTCCTTTTCGACGATTTCTCTGAGTTCCTCAAGAGAGTTTGCTTCAGCATTCACTGTCTTCGCAAATTCGTCATCTAGATCCAGAGGGTTCTTCTTAAGCACTTCCAAAATTCTTACAGAATAGAAGTACTCGTTATCAGAGTCTTCAAATGTTCTCGTAAACTCCACCGATTCTTCCTTTTTCTTTCCGATCACATTTTTCACTATAGGTCTATCGTCTTCTGGGGTGATATTCAGCTCCTGGACCTTCTTGTCAGCTATCTTCTTTCCATCTTTTTCAATAGTATACTCGATTTTGATTATGTCTCCATTCTCGACTGGGCCGTCCTTAGGTTCTACAATTGCGTGCTCATTCCTAAGTTCTTCCAGTCTGTTGTTCACATAATTTAGAACAACTTCGTCTTTCTTTGGTATTTTCAGCTCGAGGTTTGCATAATCGAGAATCTTGATCTCCGGATCTCTGTGAAGCATGACTTCGATGGTTGCTCCCTCTCCCTCCATCTTTTGATCGTTTATCACTGCAGGTATAAGAAGATTCTCATCCTTGATCGCATCTTCAATCTTGTCTGAAAGGACTTCGAGGACCATTTCTTCAAAGCTCTCTGCCAAAAAGTTCCTCACTATGTTCAGCGGTACCTTTCCCTTTCTGAATCCTGGTATTGAATATTGTTGGTTCACATATTTGGCTACATCCTTCTCTGCCTGCCTTACTTCTTCTGAATCAAAGGAAAAGAGAAATGTCTCAACATTCTTTTCCTTCTTAACGAAATTCTTTTCCACCGGTAATTACCTCCATTCAGTCGCAACCTGTATTTTTGCTGTCCAATTATACGTATCTGCCTGCTGTTCGGGGTTAAAGTGATGTTATATTAAAGGCTGTGATTACTGGAGTTCTATTAGCTCATACTTCAGGCTTTCCGGTTCGATTATTACCACTGTTGGTCTTCCTGTGAGGTAGCCGCAGCATTCCCCAGGATTGATTATAACTGGTTTGGAATCAAGTCTTATGTCAAGATTATGAGTATGTCCGTAAAGCAAGAAATCTGCTCTAACAGTATCTTTAAGCCCAAAAGGTTCATGCATCACAACCACGCGATAACCCTGGATCTCGGTTTCATTGGGGCCCTTCACTAATGAATCACCAAGCACCCTTTTTAAGCCAATCAACTCTCCGTCGTTATTTCCAACTACTACGTGGAGCTCCCCGCTGAACCTCAACAGCTCTTCTGCAGCAAACGGCGAAATAAGATCTCCGCAGTGAATAAGAACATCTACCTCGCGGTCTATTGCCACGCTTACAGCCTCGGAAATTCTTGTAATGTTGTCATGAGAATCCGACATTATCATCCATGCCATTCCCCACACCTCTTGGCATCTTGTATCGTTGAAAACTTAAGGTTAATCGAATACAATTATAACTGCACAGGGCCCATGGGACAAAGGGGTCCGATATGCATGTGCCTTCGGAGGTTTGATTGATTAAGAAGAGATTGGTAATTCGCTTCTGCTGTGGAGGTCTTCTAAGATTTCTTTCGCATCAGGAGACGGTTACGGCAATAGAAAGGACAATCAGAAGATCGAAATTGCCCGTTACTTACACTCAGGGATTCCACCCTCGGGTCAAAATAGGTTACTCTCAGGCAGTTCCAACAGGTGTGGCAAGTTTTGCGCATTATGTTTTCCTCGAGACAGAGACAGAAGTCTCTGACCCAGTGAAAGCCCTAGACTTTTCCTCTTGTTTCACTTTAAAGGCTCAGAAAGCATGGTATATTCCTTCGAGTTACACAAGAATAGATAATCTGATTGATTCCTACAGATTATCGCTTACACTTCCGAAAGAGCGCTATATTCCAGATTCATATGACAGCGAGCTCAAAGTTTCTAAGAAGACTAAGGGAGGTTACAAAGAATTCAGAGCAGGAGATGTATTTAAGGACCTCACAGTGACTCCCTTGAGAACCGTCTATATGGTAAAATATTCCCAGCCAATAGACTCAATGGTTTCAGCGGAGGAAATACTCAAGATTTTTTCGAAAGATGGTACCGCTTCTTACGAAGGGGTGTTTGTTTTTGTGGAGGAAGCTCTCGTAAAAGGGAAGCGAACTTCAGATATTCTGGATGAAATAGGAGGGATTCGAAATGTCTGGTCACAATAAGTGGGCGAATATTAAGCACAGGAAAGGCGCTCAGGATGCAAAGAGATCCAAGGTTTTCACGAAAATCATCAGAGAACTAATGGTTGCGGCAAGGGAAGGAGGATCAGATCCTAATACGAACACTTCTCTGAGGGCTGCTATAGAAAGGGCTAGAGGCGCGAATATGCCTAAAGACACAATGGAGAAGGCAATCAAGAAAGGCGCCGGAGAACTTGAGGGGCAAACGTTCTCCGAAGCTCTTTATGAAGGGTATGCTCCTGGAGGGGTAGCACTTCTTATAAGATGTCTTACTGATAACAAGAATAGGACCGCTCAAGAGATCAGGCATACCCTTTCGAAGTACGGTGGCTCTATGGCAGAGAGTGGCGCGGTTAGTTGGATGTTTGAAAGAAAGGGAATCATTACTGTCTCTAAAGAGCAGATTTCAGACCTTGATGAGTTCCAGCTTCTTGCAATCGAGGCAGGAGCCGAGGACATAAAAGACGACACCGATCCAATAGAGATTATAACCTTTCCTGATTCGGTATCTGATGTCAAAACGGCGCTCGAAGAAAACGGGTATTCTCTTTCTTACGAGATGAGCTATATACCAAGCAATAGTCTGAAGGTTGAGGGTTCAGAAGCGAGTAAGCTTTTTAAGCTCCTTGACATTCTTGAGGACAACGATGATGTTCAGGAGGTTTATGACAACTCGGATATTGATGAAGCCGAATTGGAGGCGCTTGCCGATCAGATGGGCTGATATGAACTGCCCGTTTAGGAGACACTTGGAGTGATAACAATTGCTTTCTCTTCTAGGAATTACCCTAGCCCTGATTCTTGATCAGGTAAGTAAGTACTTTGTTGAGAATGAAATGACGTATTTTCAGCGAATAGATTTGGTCGGCGACTTCTTCGGCTTGAGATATGTCAGAAATACGGGTGTTGCGTTCGGTCTATTCAAGAACCAAGAACCTTGGCTTCTGGCTCTTATAGCTGTTGCAATTGTCGTAACGATTGTGATCCTTTCTAATGCAAACTCATTGAAGTTGTCAAAATGGGAGTCCTTCTTCATTGGTCTGATTGCTGGAGGTGCGCTCGGAAATAACCTGATGGACAGACTGAGACTCGGCCATGTAGTTGACTTCTTCGAGCTGAGAGGGTTTCCCGCGATCTTCAACTTCGCAGACATGTGTATAGTGTTCGGTGCAGCATTGCTAACTCTTTCAGTATACCGAAGGGAGAAAAGTGCTTCAAGAGATAACAGTCTCCAGGCGTGAAGACGGCTGGAGGCTTGACAAGATAGTAGTTGAGAAAGCCCCTCCGTGGATTTCACGTACTTTTGTGCAGCGGCAGATTATAGAGTCTAAAGTTTTTGTTGACGGAAGAGCTAGAAAGCCGGCGTACAAGGTGAAGTCCGGAGAAATAATAACTTTCGAACTGCCGGACAAGCCCCAAATACTATCAGTAGAACCAGAAGATATCCCTCTAGACATAATATTCGAAGATAGAGACATAATCGTTGTCAATAAAAAGCCAGGTATTATTGTTCACCCTCTTCCAAGAAAGCAAACCGGCACACTTGTAAACGCTTTGCTTTATCATTGCGGAGATCTTCAAGGTATTGGTGGTGTAACAAGACCCGGGATAGTTCACAGGCTTGACAAAGACACTAGCGGCGTAATAATCGTTGCAAAGAATGATCTTGCTCATGTCTCCCTCTCCTCACAGTTCAAGAACAGACTGACCTCAAAAGATTATCTTGCTATCGTTAAGGGTAAGACACCCGCATCTGGCAAGATAGATTACTCCATTGCACGTCATCCCGTAAACAGACTTAAGATGTCAATAAATTGCAACGGTAAGGAATCTCTTACGAATTTTCGGACACTAAGGAACTTTTCTGAACTTGCCTCTTTAGTTCTTGTGAGTCCAAAAACTGGCAGAACTCATCAAATAAGAGTTCATATGAAAGAAAAGGGCTTCCCTCTTCTGGGTGATGCAGTCTACGGAAAGGCAAGAGATGACGAGATATTTGGAGTGAGAAGGCAGATGCTCCATGCACTAAGACTAACCGTCTTACACCCTCGTTCCGGGAGAAGAATGACTTTCTTGGCAACACTTCCTGAAGACATGAAGGAAGCGATAGTTAATCTAAGCGAATTGGTGGAGAAGAAGGCATGAAGACTGCTTTTCTAGTCACAAAGTACGAGTTATTCGGTTCTATCCTCGAGCTGGGCGAGACGATTGCTGAGTTGAAAAAAAACGGATATGAGAGATGTGTCATAGTCGACTCTTCATTGTCGTCTTTTGTGAAATGGTATACAGCGCTTTCCCGTGCAGGCATAGTAACTGTACCGGGTTTACACAAAGGAAATGATTATTGGATTGCCAGAAGCGAAACAGGGTTCAGAGAACTCATGAAAAGCGAGATTATCGAATCCGATGACTTGGTGCATGTTTTGGGAAAACCTCGCAATCTGGATCCCTCGTCAAAGAACCCAATCTGGGAGTGCCGTTATCTTGATCAAAATAGCGAAAGGTTCAGAACATACACATCCTTGGGGGATGTCCTCGAAACGTCCGACTACTCTTTGCCGGATGAAAGACGCTATCTGGATATGGAGAAAGACCTTGGCAAACTCCTTTCTGAATTACCTCAGGAGTTTGCTATACGGAAGCTGAATCACGTTTTTCCGGTTAGATCAAAGCCTGAGGATTTCTCCGCGTTGCTCGAGAAAATAATCGGATCAAAGAAACTTGGTGCTAGTTACGCTATAAGACTTGAAAGGGAACTTTCGGTGATTCTGGCAAAGGGAATTCAAGATTATTTCATGACTGTCTCAAAGATCGTTGAGATAGCAAAGACCGGTGGTTGTTGGATTGGCCCTGGAAGGGGATCGGCCGTTGGTTCACTTGTAAGTTATCTGCTTGGGATAACACGTATTGATCCCGTTGAAGAAGAACTTTTTTTTGAAAGGTTCTTGAGTTTGAAGCGCGAAGATCCACCAGATATTGATCTTGACGTTGATGATGAATCGAGGCAAGCACTTCTAAGGAGTTTGAAAGACCACTTTGGAAGCGATCATCTATGCCTCATTAGGACGGCATCTACTTACGGATTCAAGGGGGCGGCTCGGGAAATTGGCAGAAAGCTCGGTATTGATGGTCAAAGAATATCGAGGCTAATCGAGTGGAGCAAAGAAGGGCAAAGATTTCCCTACGCGTTTGAAGGGGATGTTGACATGAAACAGCTCTTTGATATGTCAAGAAGCATTGTAGGTCTGTACTCAGGTTTTTCAATTCATGCAGCGGGCCTAATTCTGTCTGATTACCCTATTTCCGGATTGATTCCACTCGATTCAAGCGGTGATCTTCCTGTCTCTCTATGGGATATGAATTCTCTCAGCGTCATGGGTTTGCAGAAGATCGATCTTCTGGGACTCAGGAACCTTTCGCTTCTTAAGAAGATGGCGAAGGGCAAGGAGCCCTGGCATTCTCCTACGAACGATGCTAGAACGTACGAAATACTGGAAAAAGGCTACACTGCCGGCGTGTTTCAGCTCGAGGCCCCGTACGCCACGAATGTTGTTAGATCAGTCAAACCTATCTCGTTGAAAGACTTGTCGATATCGATCGCCCTCAATAGACCTGGGCCAATCAAATCGGGAGTCACGGAACGCTTCCTCAGACTATCCAGAAATCCCTCTGATCTGGAAAGAATTAAAAGAAAGGTTCCAGTGCTTGCGGAGACCGGTGGTCTTCTAGTTTATCAGGAACAGGTTCTCAAAATCGCTTCCAGTTTGCTTTCTCTTGAAGCAGACGATGGAGAGCTTTTGAGAAGAGCTCTTTCCAAGAAAGACAAAGAGGTTGTGAATAGCTTGTTCAGAGCTTCACCAGGGTACAGCAAACTCACTCCTGAAAGAAGAGAGAAACTGCTGTCCTTCCTTATGGACTTCGCTGGATATGCATTCAACAAGTCTCACAGTCTAAGTTATGCAATGATCTCTTATTGGTTGGCATACTTCAAAGCGAATCACCCCGAAGTCTTCTATCCGCTTATCTTAGTTGAATTACCCAGAAACTCCCTCACACGCATTGCAGCTGAGATAAGAGACAGGGGATTTTCATTACGTACAGAAGATAGATCAGTGCAAAGTCGAGATTATGTGACAGTTTCGATTCCTAGACTGCTAAATATCGACTACTTAAAACCGGTTCCAGACGAGAATTCCTTTTTCACTTTTGTCAGAAACAACAGGTCCCGTTGTCAGGCGAGGGACCTGGAAAAACTAATAAAGAGTGGCTACCTCGATCGCTTTGGTCCAAGAAACGAGTTGTTGAAGAGAATGAATGATGCACTGGCCGGAGTTAATCCAGAACTGAAATCGATTCGTTCGGTGTTCGGGTACAAGGAAGATGAACAAGAAGCAAGGGAGAGCGATACAGATATTGATAGAGCGATGATGGAAGTTGAAGTTCTTGGTTTCAATTTGACGGAGATACAGCCGCCGGACATTTCCCGAAGACCGACTGATTTCGAACTAACAACGGCTCTTGCACGTTTGAGAACGGGAATCGCTGCGTTCAAAAGGATAGACTACCTCGGCAGAAGCTTTGTAACTGATGGGAGGTCCTTTGTGGAGATAGCCGGGCAAGCCCCTCTTCAGGGTTATGCGCTGTTCAAGAGCGGGACACCAATGGAAATGAAAGAGCGCGTTACAGAGGTGAACAGAGTTTTCCACGGTCAAATTGATAGGAGGTTTCTTGCTGCAGGCTCCGATTGCGAAAAAGTAATAATCAAATCTAAAGGCTCTCAGACAGTGGTCCGCAATGCAAAGCCTTCGGAAATTGACTCAGATGAGATAATCTGGAAGTAGTACATGGAGGAGATAATGGAGATCTATTTCGTCAGGCACGGAGAAACTGAGTGGAATAACAGCAATCGCTGGCAGGGAAGATCGGATATTCCACTTTCAGAAAGGGGCAGGAACCAGGCTATACAGACTGGAGAGTTTCTCAGGAAGATCGGTCTAAGACCAGCGGCGCTTTATGCCAGTGACTTGAAGAGAGCAAGAGAGACGGCAGAGATTATTGGTCAAATTCTCAGGATCAAGCCAATCGTCAATCCGGTCCTCCGCGAAGCCGATGTTGGTTTGTGGAATGGCCTGGAAATTAGCGAGGCTTTCAGAAGTCACGGCAATCTAATTGAACATTGGCGAAAGGATCCGTGGGCTAACATTGCAAAAACAGAGTCCCTTGGCGAAGTACAGAGAAGAGCGGTGAGCTTTCTTAAGTTCGCATCAACCGCTTTCGCGGGAAAACAGGTAGTTGCCGTCTCTCATGCTTTGCTTATAAGGACTGTCATCTGCTACTCAATGGGCCTGCCTCTGGAGAACCATTATAGACTCTCAATGCACAACTGTTCAGTGTCTTCGATCATTGTTGAGAGTGGGGAAACAAGGGTTCATGAACTGAATCTCTGGCGTCATCTGGAAGAAGAGTAGGTATTATGAATTTGAGAGTGAACTTCGTTCCCCGTGTCCTTGACGAACAAACCGATATCGCAGTTGTAATTGATGTCTTGCGGGCGACCAGTACTATCACGACGGCGCTTCATCTTGGCGCAAAAAAGGTGATTCCTGTGGAATCGGTCGAGGAGGCTTTGGAGTGCAGAAAGCGGAATCGCGAGGTGCTTCTTGGAGGAGAGAGAGGATCGATGCAGATAGAGGGATTCGATCTGGCAAACTCCCCAGTTGCTCTCTGCAAGAAGATGATCTTTGGAAAAGAGTTGGTTATGACGACAACGAATGGGACAAACGCTGCACTTTTGTCGAAACGTGCGGGAAGGCTTGTTGCTGCCTCCTTTTTGAATCTTGAAAGTATAAACGGGTTTCTTGAGAGTGAAGGCGGCAGGATTGAGCTCCAGTGCGCCGGCTCTAGTGGAAGAGTTTCACTTGAGGATGTCTTGCTTGCGGGTGCAATTGTATCCGGATTGGGAATGGGTTGTACCGATGATGGTTGCTCGTTAGCTTCGCTCCTGTATGAATCGGCCAAGAGTGATTTGGAGAGCTTTTTCATTAAGAATGGCTTTCACGCGAGAAGACTTCTCTCTCTAGGGTTTGGTGATGATATAAGCTTTTGTGCTAGAATCAACATGTACAATCTTCTCCCGTTGTGGCGGGACGGTGGGTTCGTACGGGGGTAGTTTAATGGAGTTTGTTTCAAATTTCTTTTTTGTTATCGCGATGGGAGCGCTCTTTCTGTCACTGATTTTCTTCGAAATTGGAACTAAGAAGGTGCGTAGGCCGAAGAGCGAAGTGAAGCCTGAAGATTACAAACCTTACGATAGGAAAGGCTGGTATTCTCTGTTGGCAGCAGGAGGGTTTCTAGGTCTATCTTTGTTGTTTGCATTGATTTTCTGAAGGTCGAGGGGGTTGATTGAATGCCTAGCAAGCTAGCAGTTGACAGCATCATCTCGAAACTGCCGGGGGTGCACAGCGCCAGAATAGTTTATGACGAAAACGGCGAAATGGTCGAGATTCACGTTTTGGCGGACATTTCCAAACCGGCAAAGCAGTTGGTAAGAGATATTGAAACGGCAATATACGCTTCAACGGGTGTCAAGATCGATAGGAAGATCGTCTCTATTGCACAGATATCCCTGGATTCAGACGATGAAGAGGAAGCTTCGGTTGTAAGACCTTACCAGAAGGAAGAAGTCCAAGGTTACAACTTCCAACTTAAAAGCCTCGAGACGCGCGCAACGATGCGAAAACTAGACATAACGGTAATGCTAGATTATGAGGGAAGAGAACTTGAGGGTTCGTCAATTGTAGACATTGGTGACGACGAGAAGTACATGGCAATCGTGGAATCAACGGTTGCAGCAATAAGGGATGTCATTCCAAGTTTCAGAATAGAGTTCATCGAAAAACTGGAGTACGGGATGACTGAGATTGTAATGGCGGTAGGTTCTGCATTGGTAAATGGAAAGAGAAAGAGAGAAGCCGGCGCTAGACTGTGCAAGAAGGACAGTCTTAGCGATTTCGCGCTAGTGGTTCTCGAGATAATCAATAGGATCTAAATGAGGATACTGACTATAACTTTGGAGGTGCTCCAATGGATTTGTCGCACTTTGTCTCTTCTGTAACGCCTTCGGCGACCTTGGAATTCAACAAGAAGGCGTTGGAACTCGCTCGATCAGGAGAGGATGTTGTAAAGTTCACTGCAGGTGAACCGGATTTTCCTACTCCCCGCCCAATTGTCGATGCAGCAATAAAAGCTCTCAATGAGGGAAAAACGAAGTATACGAACGCCGCTGGAATAGATGAGTTGAGAAAGGCGATAGCTCTGAAACTTCAGAAGGAAAACAACATGACTTACTCACCCGAAGAGATTGTTGTTGCGAACGGTGGAAAACAAGCTATCTACAACGTTCTGAAGGCTTTGCTCAACGTTGGCGATGAGGTGATAATCATTTCGCCTGCTTGGGTAAGCTATGAGGCGCAGATTCTTCTCTGCGGTGGTGTACCGGTCACTGTGCAGGCTGATGTTGAGAGAGACTTCATTCCTGAGATCAACGAAATCGAGAGTTCTATTACCGACAAAACGAAAGCGATTATGATAAATTCTCCGAACAACCCGACCGGGGCAATCTATCCAGAGAGTTTCCTAGAGGAACTGGCAGACCTTTGCATAAAGGAAGATCTCTTTGTCATCTCTGATGAAGTGTATGAAAAGCTTGTATTCGATGCTTCTCACTTATCAATAGCCTCGATGGATGGAATGAAGGAACGTTCAGCGGTCATAAACGCTTTCTCCAAGACATACGCAATGACGGGCTGGAGAGTAGGCTATTCCGCCACATCCACTAAGCTGGCAAAAGAGATATCTAAAATCCAGAGCCACCTTGCATCAAATGTTAATACTATAGCTCAGTATGCAGCCTTGAAGGCGTTTGAGGTCGATACCTCTTCCATGGTTGAGGAGTTTCGGAAGAGAAGAGATTTGGTTGTATCAAGGCTTTCTGAGATTGGACTCAAATTCAGCAAGCCTGCGGGAGCTTTTTATGTATTCATAGATATCAGACCATACCTTGGCCGAAGGTATGTGAATTCCAACGAATTTGCTCTTGGGCTTCTCGAGGAGCAGAAAGTGGGAATGGTTCCGGGAAGTGCGTTCAGTTGCGAAGGCTTCATAAGAATGTCTTACTCCAGTTCGGTTGAAGAACTGAAGAAGGGAATTGACAGATTTGGGAGATTTCTCAAGGCGATTTGACTAGCGGCCAGTCCAGTCCAGGCTCCATTTAAACGATTGAGTTAGAAGCTGGACACTTTCTAGATCGGATTTTGAAAGGTCGTCCAGCATTCTGTTCATAGCATCTCTAAAGGCGTATTGTGTGTTTCCTGAACGGATCTCCATGAGACATTCTACAGTAGCTGCGAACTGATCGGCTGCCCACACGATTCTGCCTTCCAATGATTCAAATGGATCCAGCATTCTGAGTTTAAGCTCTTTGATAAGTTCATCGGGCATTCCGACCAGCAGGTTCTCGGTAACCATCTGCTCTTCAACTTGAGCGATCACCTCATCAAATCCAGGGACTTTCTTCTTTGTTGGTGTGATTATGTCACCGGTCATGCTTTCTGGAATGTCGTGCAGAAGGGCGCGTTTTACAGATTCAACGGGGTTTATTGCAGTGCCTTTCTCCTCCTCAATACAGGAAAGAATGTATGCAGTTATTGTAACATAGGATGAATGGGCTGCTACAGTGGTTGGAACGTTTCTATTCAGCCGATTCCAGCGGACAGCTCTTAACAGAACGATCAAAGCGTTAGTGTAGCGTTCAAGCCATGGGGTATCCATGATAAGGCGGTAAGGTTCGAAGTCTCTGAAGATTTCGATTCGTTTCTCGAGACCTTTCAATGGTCGGCTGAAGAAGTCCGGGAAACTCCTTGCATGTAGGCCCGCCTCTAGTCTGGCAGACAAGAGATCTCCCGTCTGGATTATTTTGCCCTCGACAGAATCATCTTTTGAATTGACCATAGACAGATAGAATGGGTTGTGCCGTTCTTCGGGCAAGTATTGAACGATTTCCTCAACGGTTCTCGAAAAAACATCGTTCCATTTATCTGGTGAAAGAGATTTTATCAGAACCTTGGTGTCAACAGAGATGTCGGAAAGAAGGCATTTTGGCAGTTCCTTCAAAACCAGTCTCTGAAAGAGTTCCTTCTGGTTGATATCGAGACCACTCAGCCTGGCCATCTCTGACATCAGTAAACTGTATTGGGCTGAGATGAAGGCATTCTCTGCTTCGTTAGTCCTTAGAAGAGTGGGTGTGTTGTTCCACCTATACATTGTGAAGAGATTTGTTGCGAGTTCTAGTAGCTTCACGTATCCTTGAAACACGGAGACACCTCCCCAGCAGGGTCAAAGATCACACTGATACAATTATAATTGTTGTGGTGAGTAAAATAAAGTCTTTAGCAGGGAAAGAGGCGGGTTTATGAACATTTGCAAATGGACAAACAGGACTTATCCACTGTTTAGTGATGACTGTACTGTAGGTGAGATCTTGAGCGACAGAAAGTCGGCTGGGCTCACTTATGTAATCTCGGTGGATAGTGACGGGCGACTGGCAGGCGTTGCAAGAGTGGATGATATCAAAGATGTTGATCCTGCAACGCCCGTTTCAGAGGTTATTACAGAACCGGTCTTCTACTGTCGAGACTCTGATTTCATTGAAGATGCCGCACTTATGCTTATCGAGAGTCATGACTATGTTCTTCCTGTAGTTGACGACGATTTTTTGGTGGTGGGAGCTATCGGAGTCTTTGAGATTCTTGAAGGCCTGATGGAGTTCACTGCTATGGACAAGCCAGGAACAAGAGTCTCCGTGATTCTGGAGGACAAGCCAGGAGCGTTGCGAGATGTTGTAGATTACCTTGCCGAAAGAGAGGTAAATATTCTTTCGATAATCACGTCAGCGGCAGAATCAGAGGATGAAAGACGGGTCGTTATCAGAACAGATGAGTCGGACATAGGAATGATCGCTGAAATACTTCAAGAAAAGGGAGTTTCTTTTGAGAGTATAAGTGAAGAGGAGGGTTTTGGTGTCTGATTTTGCAAGTTACCTCATTCTAGGTGCGGTTCAGGGAGCAACTGAATTTCTTCCAGTTTCGTCTTCTGGACATCTGACTATTTTTTCAAGTTTTCTTAATGTTCCGCTCGATGTTGAATCTAAGGCGGCGTTTTTTGCAGTATTGCATCTTGCAACATTCTTTGCCGTTTTGTTGTTCACATTTAAGGATGTATGGACCATATTCTCTGGATTGGGTAAGCCAGAAAAGAGGGACTCTTCAATCAGGTATATATTGTTGCTTCTGATTGCGACCATTCCGGCAGTTATAGCTGGTTTTCTGCTGGAGGACGAGATAAAGCTACTGTTTTCAGATGTAGCCTTTGCATCTACCATGTTATTTGTGACCGCGACTATGTTGTTCATATCGGATAGGCTTAAGGGTGATCGCAAGATACTGGATCTCTCTATTGCAGGGGCTCTTTCAATCGGTATCTTTCAGGCGGCGGCTATAGTTCCGGGGATATCCAGGAGTGGTTTCACCATCTTCGGAGCCTTACTTGTCGGTATGGTTAGAAGAGACGCCGTTAGATTCTCGTTCCTCTTGAGCCTCCCGGTTACTCTAGGAGCAGGTCTTCTGGAGCTTTCAAGAGTTAATCTTCCTGTCAGTACGGTTCTATTGTCTTCCATTCTTGCTTTCCTGACTGGAGTAATGGGACTGTGGCTTCTCAAGAAACTTGTTCTGAAGCGACGTCTGAGTTTGTTTGCCGTTTACTGTATAATTATAGGGACAGTAGGTTTGATTTTTCGAGGAGTGATGTAACTTGGACTTGAATCTCCTCTTTCCCGGCAGTTTGGTATATGTGCCGGGAATGCTGGATTCTCCAACGAGTAGCTGCGTTCTTCTTGTGGAAGATGAAAAAAGGATTCTCGTCGATCCGGGCGGGTTCCCTTCTCTAGAGATTCTTGAAGATAAACTGACTTCTCTGGATCTTTCCCCAGATGAAATTACTGACATATTTCTGACTCACTTTCATCTAGACCACGCCTTCAACAGCATGTTTTTCCCGAACGCAAAAGTTCATCTGCATGAGAGTTACAGTAGCAGAGACTACGGTTCGTTTGGTCCAATAGTTGGAGCCATGTACCAGAAGATAGTTCTCTCCTGGAATAGAGTCGAGCCGTTCAGGAATGGAGACAGGCTTCTAGATTCAGTAGAAGTTCTGGAGTCTCCTTTTCACTCGAGAGATCATGTTTCATTTTTTCTTGAAACAAGTAATTGTGGCAATGTCTTTATTTGTGGAGATATATGCACAAGGCAAATACAGTATCACGAAATGCGAAAAGGTATGCGGACAGACGAGGCCGCTTCTTTCGTAATGAAGTACTTCGACAGGGCAGATACTGTGATTTTTTCTCATGACCTGCCGATATTCAAGAGGTGATTACATGAGAGTGCTGTTTGTTTCTTACGAAGTGTATCCGTTAGCAAAAGTAGGAGGTCTTGCTGATGTAGCTGGATCCCTTCCGAAGTACTTGAAACAACTGGGAGTAGATGTTGATATATTAATGCCTCTTCATGGATCGATAGATAGAAGCGTTTTATCAAAGACGGGAAGGGTCCAGAAGACAAGATTCTTAAGAAGACCTCGCTTCTTTGATATCTATAAGACTAAATTGCCTCAAAGTGAAGTGAGTGTCTTTCTGCTGAGAAATGAAGATCTTATGGACTCCAAGAAGGTCTATGGCTCATCCGATTTAGCTCTTCAAGCAATGAGCTTTTCCGATGCAGCCACGTCCTTTGCGATTGAGCAAGGTTATGATATCGTTCATCTCAACGACTGGCATACCGGTCTCATGGCAGTCTATCTTAAGCAAGCCGAAGCCGGAATCAAGACAGTCCTCTCAATTCATAACTTAGCTTATCAAGGTGTCTATGAAGACAGGTATTTTGAACTCTCGGGGATTAAGAAAGCTTATCAAAAAGATATTTCAGTGCAAGAAGGCCTCAATTTCCTTAAGGCGGGCATTGAATTCTCCGATAAGCTTAGTACGGTCTCCCCTACCTACGCAAAGGAAATCCAGACTCCTGAGTACGGTGCGGGGCTGGAGGCAATCCTTTCCAGAAGGAACAATGATCTGGTTGGAATATTGAATGGAATCGATTATTCCGAATACGATCCCGAAAACGACAGGCGTTTGTGGGCTAACTTCGGTCTTGATAACCTTAAGAACAAGAAGATAAACAAATGCAATCTGCAGAAATTGGTAGGTCTTCCCGGAAACAATACGGCAGTTATTGGATTGATCTCAAGACTTGTTGATCAGAAAGGGCTCGACCTAATAGAGGAGATCAAGGATGATCTGATGAAGCTTCCCGTCCAACTAATAGTTCTGGGGACTGGTGAGAGGAGATACGAACTCATGTTTAAGGAGCTTGAAGAAGCTTATCCAGATAGGGTAGCTGCAAAGCTAACCTTCGATTTGGATCTTGCCCAGAAGATTTACGGGGGCGCAGATATGTTCTTGATGCCTTCCAGATATGAACCTTGCGGCTTGGGTCAGATGTTTGCCATGCGGTATGGGACGATCCCTGTAGTTAGATTCACCGGTGGATTGGCAGATACAGTGAAGGAATTTGACGGTTTGGATTCCGGAAATGGTTTTGGTTTTTCTGATTACAAAGCTAGTGGACTTCTTGAAGCAATTGATAGAGCTCTCGAAGTATACAGTCGGCCGGACTGCTGGAGGAAAGTAGTGTACAATGCCATGAGTGAGGACTTTTCTTGGAACGCTTCGGCGAAGAACTACATATCTCTATACAGCGAGATGCTGGAGGTCAAAGGTAATGCCTGAATTAAGAAAGGATCCGATAATAAAGAGATGGGTAATAATAGCTACTGAAAGAGCTAGAAGGCCTCATGATTTCATAAATGCCAAAGAGAAAGTGGAATCGGCTTTCTGTCCGTTTGATTACGGAAATGAGCACACCACACCACCTGAAGTCATGGCTTTCAGACCTGCGGATACTACAAAAGACAGCCCGGGATGGTGGGTTAGGGTAGTTCAGAACAAGTTTCCAGCTCTTGATTCAAGTACAGAACCGGATCGCTTTGGCCATGGAATGTACGATGTTATAAAGGGTTTTGGAACGCATGAAGTGATTATCGAGACACCTGATCATAACGCATCTATGGCTACTCTATCGTATGAGCAGGTTAGGGAAGTGATCTGGGCATACAAAGAACGTCATCAGGTGCTTGAAAAGGATAATAGGATCAAATACGTGTTGATATTCAAGAACCATGGAAGAGAAGCCGGGGCATCCCTGGTGCACTCCCACAGTCAGTTGATAGCTACTCCAATTGTGCCTAAAAGAGTTGATGAAGAGATCACTGGTGCTGCAGACTACTACCGTTTCAGAGAAAGATGCGTTTACTGCGATATGGTTAACCAGGAAGGACTGGAAGGGACGAGAGTGGTTGAGGAGAATAATGATTTTGTTGCTTTCGAACCATTTGCTGCAAGGTTTCCTTTTGAGACCTGGATCGTTCCGAAGGTTCATAAAGACAATTTCGGAGAGATCTCTGCTTCTCAGATCGATAGTTTTTCTGTGATACTTAAGAATATGTTGCTGAGGATTCACAAGGCTCTCGATAATCCGCCCTACAATTTCATGTTGCATACGGGAATCAAGGGTATGGAGCAATCAGCTCACTATCACTGGCATCTGGAGATAGTTCCAAGACTCACAAGGGTCGCTGGTTTTGAGTGGGGTTCAGGCTTCTACATAAACCCTATGCCTCCCGAGCATGCTGCGATGTATCTTCGAGAGGTCAGGATTGAGGAGGAGTAGAATGGAAACCAGAATAAGTGATGAACTGCTGAAGCATCTTGAAGAACTTGCAAAATTCGAGCTGAGAGAACAGGAGCGCGTGAGTCTTAAGAAGGATATCGAAGAGATTCTGCAGTACATGACGCTTCTAGATCAAGTTGATCCCAGTGCCGATGAAATGATATCTCCAGTCGAGAAGAGTCTTGAGCCAAGAGAAGATGCTCCGATGGAATTTGAAGGTGCAAAGCTAATTCGTGATCTTTTTCCTGAGCGGGAAGGAGACTATCTCAAAGTTCCAAGGATATACAAAGGGGAGAAATGAGCAACGCTTCTGGTAAAAGATATGAAGATATTGCTTGCAGGTATCTTAAGAAGTCGGGATACAAGATAATTGCGAGAAATATCTCGTATAGATTTGGTGAGATAGATATTGTTGCATTTGAAGGAAGGACGATGGTCTTTGTTGAAGTCAAAGGAGGGAGTTCTTTCAGATTGCCGAGATACAGAGTTGACGAAAGAAAGCTAAGGCGACTCGAGTTGGCTGCCCAGAGATACATATCGACTGAAAAGCCAACCTTTAGTGAAACAAGGCTTGACGTTATTGAGGTTTTGAATGATGGGGAAGTAAATCATTTAAAAGCAGTTGGAAGGTGGTAGCGTGCTTAGAAATAGCCAGAGAATCTTTGAAGAGTACGAAAGATGGCTTAAGAATTCTACGGAAGAGATGAAGGAAGAGCTCAAGATGCTTTCGCCGGAAGAAGTTAGGGATAGGTTTGCTCTGGATCTCGAGTTCGGTACCGGTGGAATGCGAGGGGTTCTTGGTGCCGGAACAAATCGTATGAACATTTTCACAATAAGAAGAGCTTCTCTTGGCTTCGGTCGCTGGATTTCTAATAAGTACATAGATCCGTCAGTAGTAATAGCCTTTGATACAAGGCACAAATCTTCTCGTTTCGCTGAAGTGTCGGCCGAGGTCCTCTCGTCATTAGGTATCAAGGTTCACCTTTTTGTTGAGCCAATGCCTGTTCCAGTCCTAAGTTTTGCGGTTAGGGAGCTTAAGGCAAGCGGAGGAATTGTAATTACTGCCAGTCACAATCCACCTCAGTACAATGGCTTCAAGGTCTACACTTCAGATGGAACTCAAGCGGTTCCCCGTTACGCTGAAGAGATAATTCAAAGCGTTAATGGATCAGACTTTTTCGAAAACTACTCGCCGAAGAGAGAGATAATTTATAACATACCGAACTCTGTTCTTGATGGATTTTTGGAGACTGTGAAGGAAAACGTTCTCCACCTTTGTAACGATTTTGAATCAATTAGCGTTGTTTATTCCCCTCTCCATGGAACCGGCAACTACCCTGTCTACAAGACACTTTCCGATCTTGGCCACAGAGTGAAACGTGTCGAGGAGCAGGCTATACCTGATGGTAGCTTCCCAACCGTCAAGAGTCCAAACCCGGAAGATCCGAAAGCATTTTCTATGGCTCTTGATGTCGCAGGTGAAACCGATGCCGATCTTCTGATTGCGACGGATCCGGATTGCGATAGGTTGGGCATAATGGTAAGGCAAGATGGAAAGTACATCGCGATCAATGGAAATCAAACAGGCGTGATAATGACCCATTTCATTCTTGAGAGACTGAAAGGGTCCCTTCCTGACGATGCGTTTATTGTGAAGACGATAGTTTCGACGGATCTGGTGAAGAGTATCGCTGCCCGAAGCGGTGTAAAAGTAAGAGAGACCCTAACCGGGTTCAAGTACATTGGAGAGATCATTGAGAAATCAGAAATTGAAGGAAGAGGAAAGTATCTTTTCGGTTTCGAGGAGAGCTACGGCTCTCTCTACGGAAGGCATGCGAGAGACAAAGATGCTGTTAGCGCTGCTGCTCTTGCCTGTACAATCGCGGGCTTCTTGAAGCGGTCAGGACTTTCACTGATTGAGTATCTTGAAGAGATCTATAAGGAGTTCGGTTATTATCTCGAGGCACTCGTTAACAAGGATTACGAAGGCATAGAGGGAAAGGATAGAATAGAAGCAATCATGAAAGGGCTTAGGGAAAGCAGGCCATCTGCAATTGGGGGTTTTAGGGTAAGAAAATTCAAAGACTATATGGAAGACTCGGGTGATCTCCCCACGGCCGATGTGATTTCAATGGAGATGGAGGATGGTTCTAAGATTATTGTAAGACCTTCGGGGACAGAACCAAAGGTCAAATTCTATCTCATGGCAAAGGGAGAAACCAATGATGAAGCAAGAAGAAAAATCGATGAACTAAAAGAACTGATCGAAGGGATTGTAGGCCTATGAATTACAGGTACGCTCACATTTTGTACCGTGGGGATGATTTTCTCTCTCCAAAGAGAGCAACATTTGATCACAGAACTAAGACAGGCTTTATGACCACGTGGTCGACTGAGCATTCAAGCGATTTACTCAAACACAAATACTGGAGTTGTCTTAGCGCTTATGGCCTTGAAAGTGCTACTAGACGCAAGATCTCTTTCGAAAGAAAGCACAGTGATGCGAACCTTCTTTACTTCAAGTACGAGCTGGAAGTTCCTGAAGCGCTTGAAGGTTACTTCGATCCAACGATACTCGAAGTGCTTTCTAATAATCTTTCCGTAAGGGAGACAACTGAGGAAGTCTACAAAATGCTTAAGGATTATGAAGAGGGAACTCTGAGATTCAATGATCAGGGCTTTTCCTCATGGCTTGCAGGAAAAGTTGGAGGCCTTCTGCTAAGTGATGGCGAGAAGAAGGAGCTTGAAAACTCCCTGATAAAGTATGTCGAAACCATAGTTGGAAGGGTTTTGTGGACTGTTTATAATGGAGATTTACAGAGAATGGGAAAGGACCTCTCTTCAATGGTTTATCTCTACACCGAGATGCTAGATCTCACGGGTTCAAAATAACTGTGAAGAGATTCGCTGCAGTAGTGTCGTATGACGGGACCGATTTCTTCGGTTTTCAGAATCAGCCGGATATGCGAACTGTACAGGGTATCTTCGAAGAAGCTCTGGAAAGAATTCACAAGTTCAGAGTCTCGAGTCAGGGAGCCGGTCGAACAGACACGGGAGTTCACGGCTATGGTCAGGTAATCGCTTTTGATTCGAACCTCGATAGATTGGATGCTCCAACAATGAAAGCTGCGCTCAACGCGAATCTTCCGGCGGACGTGTATGTTAGAAAAGTGTATGAAGTAGCGGAGAATTTCAGCCCAAGGTTTGCTGCGAAGAAGAGGATCTATCACTATTACATTCTCAATTCAAGCGAACCGGACATCTTCAGAAGAAGGTTTGTCTGGTGGTTCCCGTATACTCTGGATATTGAATCGATGCGGAGAGCAGGGAGACGACTTCTTGGAGAACACAACTTTACTGCTTTCAGGACTGGCAGAGATGACAGAAATCCAATAAGGACCGTTTCAGCCATTAGAATTGTCAGGACGAGCCCTCGTCTTATACTCATTAGGGTCGAGGGAGTCTCCTTTCTCAAGAGAATGGTAAGGAATATCGTCGGTACGCTTGTGAAAGTTGGCACCGGGAGCACTTCTGAAGAAGCCGTTTCTGAATTTCTTTCTTCACAGGATAGATCAACGCTTCCAGGAACTGCCCCTCCTCAGGGACTTGTATTCTACAAAGCGGTGTTTGATGAGTTTGAAACGTAGATTGATGAACTATTGTTTGGGCTTGGGCTGTCTGAGAGTAGAACGAAAGCAGCAGAACTGATCAGGAGCGGAAAAGTTACTGTAGATGGTATGATTGTTCTTAAGCCGGGTTACAAGGTGGATTCTGACAGAGAAATAGTTGCCTCGAATTCCTTCATGCCGGTAGGGCGAGGGTATTACAAACTGAAGAAAGCTATCGATGAGTTCAGAATAAAACCCGAAGGTAAGAGAGTAATTGATGTTGGTGCATCAACCGGTGGCTTTGCACAACTTCTGCTGGATAAGGGAGCAGCCAGTGTGATTTGTGTAGATGTTGGGAAAGACCAGATCAGTAACAAACTTAGAGAGGACAGCAGAATCTTGTCAGTTGAGTCAACTGACAAAAGAGATTTCTCTATTGAGCAGTTGGGGGCGAAGTTGATCTATTGACTCCGGACTTATCATTCATCTCTACGGCAGGTTTGGCAGAGCTCTTTAGGATGTTTCTGAAAGACAACGGAGAAGCGGTGGTCCTAATAAAGCCACAATTTGAAGTTGGTCCGGGTGTTGTTGAGAAGGGATTGGTGCGCTCACGTACGGCTCATCGCGAAGTTATAGAAGTATTTGTAAAGGCTTTTGTTAGTAGCGGCGTGTTTCCCGTAGGAATAACGTTTTCTCCAATCAAAGGCAAGAGAGGTAACATCGAGTATCTTCTCTATTCGGTTGCTGGGGAGACATTTGTTGAGTTAGACTATGACTATTTGATTGAGAAGGCTTTCGCGTTTTTCGATCGGGATAGCAACCAATTGGTTTGAAGGGAGGGAAAACCCCGGTTCACATGAGTGATCCGGGAGAGCTTGAAATCCTTACTCGTTTTTATGCTGGTGCTTGTTTCTTTTTCCGCATTAATGGCACAAGATATTTTCGATTTCGTTCCTGAAGATGTCGGCTATTTTCTCATTCTTCGTGGGTTGAGATCAACTATGGAAGTTCTCAGGGACAGCACCAATTTTTTCGGTGCCTATCTAGGGGATGATGGGTTCGGTGCTGAACGAGCCTTTTATGGGATAATCGATGCTGCCGGATACAATGCGGAGGTCGATACGAGTTTTCTTAAGAACGCTTTGAATAATGACATTCTTCTCGTTGGCGAAGGTATCGATCTCTCTCTTGATGATCTGCTGATGTTTGATCCGTTTTATCTCCTTGAGAAACTGAAGCTCACCAGGAACCGAGTTTTCATAGCTTGGCGAACCTCTAATTCCTTTCAGTTATTGAAAGCTACGGCAGCCCTTCTGGATATGGCAATATTCGTTCAACCTGGAGAGACAGTTAACGAGTTGAGGAGCAGTACAGGAACTCTCTTCTACAATGCCGCAGATGACTACCTAATAATCGGCGGTAATAAAGAGGCTGTTACTCTGGCTTTGAAGACTTATGCTGGAGAAGGTGGTAGGTTACTGGAGTCAAACGGTAAAGGCAGAGAGGTTGCGGAGAAGAGTTATGACTTCACTCTTGCCGGTTATATTGATGGAGACCGATTCCAGCTTGATCTGGGGCTTGAGTCTACCTTTTCAATCGAAAATACAGTGGTTTTTGCTCGTCCGGAAGGACATACACTTACAGCTACGATCGTTCAGGATACGATGTTTGTGGACAGTGAAGAGCTTCAGAAGATGATTTCCTTGTCTGATGCCAAGGAGGTAGAGGCATCAAAGGCAACTCTTGGTGACTACACGGTTTTCTTTCCTTGCTCATCTGTAGAGACCTTGAGGAAGGAGCTCGCTCACTGGTTTGAGCTTGATCTCGAACCTTACAGAGAACTTGCGGATTTTGTCGTCCTTCTCTCGAGAGAAAGCACAGGAAATACAAGGATATATGGTGATTTGGTCTCTGAGACTCCGAGAGTAACAGCAGTGTTTACTAACAGAAGCTCGGATACCGAAAGACTCGAAGGACCGCTCAAAGAGTGGGGTGCGGTTCAGTCCTCGTACAGGGGCAACCGTATCTACGAACTTGAGAATGATTTCGATACTATATATTTCATTTTCTCAGCCGAGACAACTGTGCTCACTTCGCTTACACCCGACGAATACTACAGATTGCTTTCTAATGCAGAGATTTTGAGTAGTAACACAAGTTACGAATTCGTCAGAAGATTGGGCATGGGCAACGATCTCGTGCATGCATTTATTGACATGAAGAAGGTTTTTAGGTCTCTCATGGGGATTTCAGTAGATAGCGCTCTCCTCTACCAGCAAACCTTCGTTGAAAACGGTAATATGATTCACACGCTACGTTTCTATTGAGGTGATTTGATGGGGATTTTCTCGAAGATATTCGACAAAAACAAAATGCTTCTCAAGAAGTATTCAAAAACAGTTGAAAAGATAAATGAATTAGAGCGAGAGGTCAGTAAGTACGATCGACTGGATTTCATGAAGAAAACTGAGGAATTCAAAGCCAGGATTGACGAGGGCCAGTCGCTTGAGTCTGTTCTGCCGGAGGCCTTTGCGCTTGCAAGAGAAGCTGCCAAGAGGACAGTGAAGATGAGACCCTTTGACGTGCAGCTTATGGGTGCTCTTTCTCTAAACGAAGGCAAGATCGCAGAAATGAAAACCGGTGAAGGAAAAACTCTTGTGGCAACGATGCCCCTGTATCTAAATGCTCTGTCAGGTAAGGGTTGTCATCTCGCAACTGTGAACGATTACCTTGCAAAAAGGGATGCGGGATGGATGGGGCCGGTTTATGAGTATCTTGGGTTGCAAGCCGGGTTCATCCAAGCAGCAATGGAGCCTATGGAGAGAAAAAAAGCCTATGATTGCGATATAACTTATGGAACTGCAAATGAGTTTGGTTTTGACTACTTGAGAGACAATCTTGTCTACTCTCTCGAGAACAAAGTTCAGAGAGGCCACAACTACGTGATTGTAGATGAGGCCGATTCAATACTCATAGATGAGGCGAGAACGCCACTGATCATCTCTGGTCCCGCTCAGGACTCGTCAAGTCTGTATAGACAGTTCGCCTTCTTTGCAAAGCGATTTCAGGCCGAAAAAGATTTTGTTGTTGACGAAAAGGACAGAACTGTGACCCTTACAGATGAAGGAATAGAAAAGGCTGAGAAGCTTCTTCAGATAGAAAATCTTTACGACCCCAGTAATTATGACTACATCTTCCATCTTTTGAATGCTTTGAAGGCTATGATTTTCTACAGACGAGAAGTTGATTATCTTGTTACTAATGAAGGTGAAGTTGTCATTGTTGACGAGTTCACCGGCAGGTTACTCCCTGGAAGAAGGTACTCTGAGGGTCTTCATCAGGCCATAGAAGCCAAAGAAAACGTGCAGATAAGACAGGAATCAGTCACTTTCGCAACTATTACCTTTCAGAATTACTTCAAGCTCTATGAAAAGGTATCGGGAATGACCGGTACGGCCGCGACTGAAGAATCCGAGTTCATTTCTATGTATAATACTCCGGTCGCCGTTATTCCGACGAACAAGAGAGTAATTAGGCTGGATAAAGAAGATGCAATCTATAAGACAAGGGAAGAGAAAAACGAAGCGATCATTGATGAGATCGCTCAACGATATGAGAAGGGACAGCCAGTGCTTGTTGGTACTACTTCAATAGAAAAGAGTGAGCTCCTGAGCAAAATGCTGCAGAAAAAGGGAGTTCCTCATGAAGTCTTAAATGCAAAATACCATGAGAGAGAAGCAGAAATCGTGGCTAATGCAGGTGAGCGAAAAACCGTTACTATAGCCACTAATATGGCCGGGAGAGGAACTGACATAAAACTTGGTGATGGGGTTGTGGAACTTGGAGGACTGTACGTTCTTGGAACGGAGCGGCACGAGAGCAGAAGAATTGACAATCAGCTAGTTGGCAGATCAGGTAGACAGGGCGACCCAGGAGAGTCAAGATTCTTCCTTTCTACTGAAGATGATCTTCTTAGACTGTTCGGTGGTGAACGAATGCAATCGATTATGAATACCCTCAAGATCGAGAAAGGTCAACCAATAGAGCATTCGCTTCTAAGCAGGATTATTTCGTCTGCTCAAAAAAAGATTGAGGGAATGCATTTCGAGATCAGGAGACGCCTTTACGAGCTAGATTCGGTTATTGATCAGCAGAGGAGCGCCATATATGCTCACCGCAACTGGGTATTGAAGGGCGAAGAGATCGATTCGAATGTCTTTGAGATTATTGAAGATGTAGTTGATAGAAGACTGTCGGGACTTGAGCAGCTTCCTTCTTTTGAAGATATTAAAGTCTCCTTCAGTTTCCTGCCTGCGGGGGACATTGAGCAGCTCAAGGGCATTAAGAACGTCGAGGAGCTTAGAAACGTAACCTTGTCGCTACTGCAGGAGATTTATGCCGAAAAGAAGGCTTCATTTGGAGATGAGTTCCCTCAGGTGATGAAGTACATTATGCTAAGGATGATCGATGAGAGATGGAGAAGACACCTAGAATCTATTGAGCACCTCAAAGACTCGGTGGGTTTAAGAGCTTACGGTCAGAAAGATCCTGTGATAGAATTCAAGAAAGAGTCTTTCATTCTTTTTCAGCAGTTGACCGATTCTCTTTATGATGACATTGCCAGTGCCATAGTCAGAATAGTTAGAGTCGATAGTGATAAGGCCAAGCAAAACGCCGACAAGGAATTCAGAAGTCTTCAAGCTATGCACTCCGATTTCAGTGGAGTTGGAGGAGAAAAAAAGGCAGACACTGGCGGCAAGAAGAAGGGTACAAAAAGGTTCAAGGTTAAACGTTAGTCCGGAGGTGTAACTTGATTAGCTATGAAACAAACTTGAGAATTCAAGAGCTGAGGGAGAAATTCGATTCAATAAGAGAGACTCTTGATCTCGAGAAGATAGATGAGAAACTGAAGGATATCGAAAAAAGGATGAGTGATCCCTCAATATGGAACGACCAAAAAGAGGCTTCCAAGCTGGGAATAGATGCGCAGTCGTTCCGCGGAATCCTTGGTCTTCTAAGGGATGTGGAAGAGGAGTTTGAAAGCATTGACATTGCTATTGAGCTATCGGGAGAAGACGAAAGCTTCGTCAAGAACGTTGAAGAGCTTGTAAGATCGGCAGAAAAGAAGGTCAGGGAGTTTGAGCTAACGATCCTCCTAAGCGGAAAGTACGATAATAACAACTGTTTTATGTCAATTCACCCAGGTGCCGGAGGAACCGAGTCTCAGGACTGGGCGTCAATGCTAATGAGAATGTACATGAGATGGGCCGAAGGAAATGGATACAGAATAACTATAGTCGATGAACTGCCTGGAGATGAGGCAGGAATCAAGAGTGTAACCCTGAATTTAGCTGGTCCATATGCCTATGGAAAACTCAAGTTTGAGGCGGGTGTCCACAGGCTAGTAAGGATTTCTCCATTTGATGCAAATCATAGAAGACACACTTCTTTTGCTTCTGTTAGTGTCTTTCCCGAGATGGATGAAGTACCGGAAATCGAGATAAAGCCTGAAGACCTCAAGGTCGATACATACAGATCCGGTGGTGCCGGTGGCCAACATGTGAACAAAACAGACTCTGCCGTTAGAATTACTCATCTTCCAACAGGAATAGTTGTTGCATGTCAGACGGAAAGGTCTCAGCACCAAAACAAAGCAAATGCAATGAAGATGCTCTACGCAAAGTTATTTGAAATCGAGATAGAGAAAAAGCGTAACGAGAAACTCAAGCTAATGGGTGATCAAAAAGATATTTCATGGGGAAATCAGATAAGATCATACGTATTCCAGCCTTACACAATGGTTAAAGACCACAGAACAGATGCGGAGACCGGCGACATTCAATCTGTCATGAATGGTGAGATAGACGAATTCATTGAGAAGGAACTGCTTTTCTTCTCATCAATTGAAAAATCTCTCGAATGAATATCGCTATGAGTTTGACTTTGGCTATAGAAAAATGTTATTATTCTTTTGAGCGGAGTGAATTCAGTGTCCAGGCAATATGATGAACACCACAGGAGCGTTATGGTTCACGAAGCGCTCCATTATTTGCTTGGTGGACGTATTGAGGGTACCTATCTTGATTGTACCGCTGGAGAGGGTGGTCACATAAAGGCAATACTGAAGGCCACCAACGGTCAGGCAAGAGTCATTGGACTGGATGTAGACCGTGAGGTTCTGGATTTAGCGGAGCAGAATCTCGAAGAATACCGGGGCAAGTTCAGACTATTCAATTCTTCTTACGTTGATTTCGAAGCAGTATTAAGGCAGGCAGGCGTTGAAAGGGTAGACGGAGTTTTGTTGGATGTTGGTACTTCCACTTTTCAGCTGAAGTCTAAAGGAAGAGGGTTTTCGTACGAACTGGACGAACCGCTCGATATGCGTATGGATCTCTCAGCTAAGATTACAGCAGCAGATATTGTGAACAGCTACAGCGAAAGTGAACTGTCGAGGATCATCTTTGAGTATGGTGACGAGAAGAGATTCGCCAGAAGAATAGCGAAATGCATAGTTAACAGAAGACCTTTATCTACTACTAGAGAGTTGCACGATGCAGTGAAAGCAGCAATGCCACCGGCCGAAAGGTACAAGAGGAAAAGACATTTCGCAACAAAGACGTTTCAAGCGATAAGAATTGTAGTTAACAAGGAATTAGAGAACATCGAAGGTGTCCTGAGAAGCATTCCCGGTTTTCTTAAGCAAGGCGGTAGGATCGTTTTTATTTCATTTCATTCTTTGGAAGACGGCATAGCAAAAAGGGTATTCAGGGAGAAATCGGACTCAGAGTTGAAGATCCTTACGAAGAAACCCATACAGCCGTCACAAGAAGAAGTAGAACTCAATCTAAGAGCAAGAAGTGCAAGGTTGAGGGCAGCGGAGCGGATTTGAAGGGAGGAACATCTCGTGCAATCCATAACAGCGAAGCGGAAATCGCTGGCGCGTGAAGGTGGCAAAGCCTTAGCGAACAGTGAAGTATGGGGTCTATTTGGTTTTCTGCAAGTTCTTGTGATTTTTCTTTCACTCGCAGTTTCAATTGCTCTCCCGTTCTATTTTGGCAATGAAGTTGATAAAATTACAGAGGTGGCGACGAATAGAGAGCAGAGCATCACAGTCATGAAGTCTCGACTAGGAGATGTCTCTAGGGAAATTTCATATTTACAGACGGTTGTTGGGGTGAGAGCAGAAAAGTAGAACTTTGTCGAGGTGGATCTTAAATCAAGAGACTGGCTAGCAGAGTTACACTGTTGTATGTTCTTCTTATACTTTGTGTGGGAGTCTTCGCGGTAAGAGCGGGGTATATCTCCCTGTTTACTGAACCGGATTTGCCGGTGGTGCTCGGAGTAAACAAGATTCCTGCTCTGAGAGGCTCTATCTACGATTCAAGAGGCAGACTTCTAGCTAGTGATTCACTGATCTATGAAGCATGGCTTGATCTTGGGTATCTACGACTTGCGACTTCGTCCGATCAAGTGGATCGTGTTCTCAAGAATGTTGAGCTTTCTTTCGGCATTTCTTATGAGAAACTTCAGGAAAATCTTCAGAGCACAAAGAGTTTTCTCCTTCTTGGCACTGCGCCGACTAACGATGAGATGCAACGAAGAATTACACCAATAACAAGACGGTATATCTCCCTGGAAATGCAGAGGGAGAGATTGAGTTTTGGAGAATATGGTTTAGATAGGATAATCGGTAAGCTTGACAAGGGCGGGGTTCCGCTTAATGGTATAGAGCTAAGCTACAACGAGCATCTTTCAGGCAAAGAGGACGGTTTGATAAGGAGGACGCTCACAAGTGCTTGGAGAGAAGAACCAACAAATGGCGATGACATATATCTCTCGATTGACATAGACATTCAGAAGATGGTATACGAAGAACTAATGACAACCGTCGAGAAGAACATGGCAGACGGTGGAGTTGCGCTCCTCATAGAGAGCAAGACGGGAAAGATACTGGCTTATGCAGGTGCCTACGACTGGGACGTTGGATTGATGGGAATCTTTGAACCAGGTTCAACAATAAAACCGTTGATCTACTCATTGGCGTTGCAAAGCGGATCCATTACAGAAACCATGACTTTTCAATGCACTGGAAGGATCCAGCCTGTTCCTGGACTCGACATAGTTATCAGAGATGTAGAGGGCGAACGACACGGTGTTCAGACTTTCAGGGAGGCAATCATCAATTCATGCAACGTTGCTACGGTTCAGGTGGGTGGGAAGATACTTAATACTCTTGGTAAGGAGGAAATGTACAATCAGTTAAGAAATATTGGGTTTGGTAGGCTCTCAGGAGTAGATCTTCCTGGCGAGACTCCCGGAATTCTACCCAGGGCAAAGGATTGGTCGCTGATTTCTCCCTACCAGTTCCCAATAGGTCAGGGTCTCGGGGTTAACATATTCCAGATGGTAAAAGCTCTCAATGTCTTTCCTTCAGGGGGGCAATTCATTACTCCAACGTTTGTCAGAGCCATAAGGAGCGGCGAGGGGCTGACAAACATTCCTAAGAAAGTTGATGGGACTCTGTTTTCCCCAGAACTAGTTTCAACCATGCTTCCAATACTTGAGAGCGTAGTGATCGAGGGAACCGGCACAATGGCCAGAGTTGATGGAATCAGAATAGCCGGGAAGACCGGAACTGCTCAAAAGGCTGGACCGGGAGGGTATAACGAAGAGACTTATTATTCGCTTTTCTACGGTTTCTTTCCTGTTGAAAATCCGACATACACTTTATATATAATGATAGATACACCGAAGGCAGGCGCTTACTACGGAGGATTCGTAGCGGCTCCGATGTTTGCTTCAATTGTGAGAAATCTATACGGGATAGGTGTTGAAAAAGAGATCTACGAAGGTGTTTACAGCTGGAAGATGCCCGATCTAGGAGGATACTCACTACTAGATGTAAGAGAAATTGCGGAGATCTATGGGGTCGACAAGATAGTAATTCACGGCTCGGGTTGTGTCATAAGCCAGTACCCGGAGATAGGCCAGCCTGTTGAAGATAGATTTGAAGTTTGGTTAGGAGAATTAAGCTATGATATACGAGATAACGGGGGACAGTGAGGTTCTGAAAGATTTCTTCATTCGAGAGAGAGCAACGGGTTTTTTCCACATAAGCGAAGATATGCCTGACAAGAACGTTAAGTTCAGGACGGCGGTTTCAACCGTGGGGATGTTCGGACCGAAACCTGTGAAGCTCTCCAAATTCGATGTTTGGAAGAAAGAGGAGAGGAAGGCCGTTGAGGCGTTGATTTCTTCCTTAGGCGAGGAGATCGATGTTTTCATCGAGGGACGTTTGGACATAGATGTTGAGTCAGAAAAGCACATCTTCGTTCTTCCTAAGCCGTGGGAAGACGACAAGTGGCAGTTGCACACTATGAAAATTGCCAAACTTACCGGGAAAACGATCTCTAGGGCTGCGGCTGAGGCCATTTTAAGCAGAGTGGGAAAGAAAGAATTCAGAATCCTCCGTGAACTCGAAAAATTATCCGTACTCTCTCCCGAAATAGATGAGAAAACTGTTGAGAAGTTTATCGATTTCGATATCGCTACAGAGGTTGAATTCCTTGCGGTTTGCTTCCTGAGTAATGATGAGAGTTTTCTTAGCTTCGCCAAGGAATCATCGGTTCCATTTACTTACTTCTCCTCGGTACTGGCTAAGCTTGCTATTGATTTGGGCACGATACTGGAGAAGAGAAAAGGACGAACAGGTGTGACTTGGACGGAGATAAAAGATATCTCTAGTTCGACCGGTATAGCTAGTGCAAGAGTTGCAAAACTTCTGGGGTACAGTTTTTCGAACATGAGAGAGAAGAGAGTAAATCTCAGCCTTTTGCATTCTAAGTTGTTTCTGAAGAATCTAATCGTCTTTCTTCAAGAGCTCGATGAATCAATAAAGAATGGGCAATCAAATCAGCAACTTTCGTTTTTTCAGTTAGTCGGAGAATCTTCAAACTTGAAGTAACTCTTAGGTAACATTTTCTACCTGAAACATCCCGTTCAGCTAGCTTCAATTGACAGTACCACCAGCGCATTGTACAATTGCTTTCGGCAAAATGCTTATAAGGAGGCGAATCGCAACCAGATGCCCACTATAAATCAATTGATAAGACACGGAAGGAAACAGTTGAAGCAGACTTCTGCTTCAACTGTTTCCTTCC
>NZ_DIMV01000081.1:0-4063 GCF_002425715.1 Mesotoga sp. UBA5557 | reverse complement strand
TTCTTCGCCTTCTTGGCACACCGCAACTTGCATCTAGCAACTTATCCTTACGATTCATGGCAGTCGCAAGTAGAGTTTTTTGTGTTTTTATGTATGAAGTGTAAGATTGAATCGAAAGGGTTCATGAGGTAAACCAAATATCCTTATTCAATAGCACATAGAAAAGGGAGGAAAAGGAATGTTCAAGAAGAGTCTTGTGTTTTTTTCACTGTTTACCTTGATAGCGCTCGGTGGCTGCTCTCTCTTTAGGGCGATCAAGGTTGAAATTCCCGATCAACAGGTGACGGAGGGTGAGGAGCTTGTTATTGGCCTTAGCCAGTTTGTTTTATCATCTGTTTCCGACGGGATATCATTCTCGATAAGCAGCGGACCGGGCAGAATTGTCGGAAGGGATTATGTGTTTACGTCTTTGCCCGGTGACAGCGAAAACAGCCCTTTTAAAGTGAGAGTAAGCGCAAGTGATGAAGGCAAGAGCGGAGTTGCAGAGTTCCGGATCAACGTAAGTCCCATTCCGGAAGGTCAAGAGGCTGAGATCAAGTTATCGGGAGAGACTGCCGAAGAGTTTGAACAGATTATTGATGATTTCGTGAAGAGGAATCCTGAGAATCCCGAAGGACACGCGATTCGTGGAGCTATGAAGGCCATTCCGCAATTGCTGAAACTTCTAGACATATACAATTCGCAGATTGGTTCCCTTGACATTGCAGGGACAATGGATCGAGATGAAATACTGTCAAGTTTCGAAAACCTCGTCTCGAATCCTGATCAAATCGCACAGAGCCTTTCATCTGACATACGCGCAAAACTACTGAATATGAAGCTGAAATCGGCGTTGATTCTTAGAAAACCGCAGCTTCTGATAAATGCTCTTTCTTCTCGTCGGCCCATAGCCAAAAATTCCGATTATTCACTCAGCGGGGAGATCACCGATTTTCAGGAGGAAATGGAGAATTACGCCGATAGCCTTCAGGAAGTCTGGGACGATATCTCCTATTTGAGCGGAGAGATGAGTATTGTAGTAAAGGTATTCCTAAATGAGTTCGATTGGGACGAAGACGGAGTTGTTGAAAGCGACAGAGAGCTGATACTTGAAGTAGTGAGTGAAAATGATTCCATAACCTACTCAGAAAACTTCCGTCTCTATTCGGATATCCTTTTCCTGGAGAAGAAGCCAAAAGGTGATCACATAGTCTCGATCGAGGTTGATCCCAGTGGCGGTGACGCAGTGTTCGATCTCGATTTCTGGTTCATGATCTCACAGGGGTTGGATATAGAGGACGCTCCTGGATTCGATGAGAACGATTATCTCGTAATCGATGAAGGAGAGATAGCGATTCTAAAAATGCTGGTTGGCAGTGCTCTTTCAAGCGCCAGAGCATTCACCATTTATGATCTTGAGCCATCGGAGGCTTTCATGGAGTATTTCGAAGACACCGATGATGATGAGATAGATCCTCCGGAAATTGATACAAATAGCGACGGAAATATCGACGCGTCAGAAGTTAAAGCATTTATTGGCACGTCCTTCATGACATTCAGGAACCCCTTCGAAAGTCCTCTATGGCTGAGTTTGATAAGGGATATCGCTTTGGAGATACCTGAAACGACGATGCTGATGGCAGAGGATCTCTTGAAGGACACACGGACCGAAGGCAACAAGCACAACTTGACCTCACAGTGGTACATCCCGTTCGATCAGGACGCTTACGATACCCTTTCAGAAAACGCGAACGAATTGGAAGAGCTGCTGGACTACATAAGACCAAACGGAGAAGATCTCGATACTGAAATCCCAGTCGATGAAGAAGGTAACACGATTATCCTGAGACTATACAACATTTTCGACCACCCCGAGGGCTTTTCCGATCTCTTAAGCTTCTTCCCTACCCTTATAAACTATGAGATGCTCGAAGGAATTGAATTTCCCGACCCAACGTTTGGCGGTGCCGTAGTTAACCTTCCGAAGTCGGTCTCGCTGTATAACTGAGAGCGAACTTATTCGAGATGAATTGTGGAGCAATGACCTGTAGATGAAGGTTCGTTGCTCCATTTGCTAAAAGTGGGCTTAGAATAATACTGCTGGTGGAGTTTCCAGTATGTCTATGGATTTCATAAAACATCTGCAATAAGATCAACAGGAGGTGTAACAATGAAGCAACTACTAATGATTTTGGTCTTATTGAGTGTCTTTCTTTTCTCAGGGTGTGGTCTGTTGCAGTATTTCACTGTAGCCGAGGTTGTCGAACAAGAGACTGTAGAACAGTTTAATATCGAGAAACTCAAGAACGACGATGAAATCGAAGCTCCTGTTTTCAGAGGGTATTTTCTCAATGTCGATTATTCTTATCCAGAGCTGTTTTTGCAATGTGGCCCACAGACTCGAATCACCGATGAGATTGCCGCGATCGCCGATCAGTTTAATGACAATAAGAATTTATCGACAATTAAAGAGATATACGGCTGGATGATGGGAAACCTGAGGGGAGTTGAGGGAGAGAAGTTTGGCAGAACATCACATGAAATCATAACAACCGGGGGAGTAACTGGCTGCACAGACTATGGACTGGCTTTCGTGTCGCTTGCAAGGGCAAAGGGGATTCCTTCCGTATTCATCCAGACTGCTCGGATTGACTGGATCGAGGCAAGAAAGAAATCAAACAGTGGCATGATAGTAGGTCACATTCTTGTCGAAGTCTATTTAGAAGAAAAATGGTATCTTGTAGACTCGACTTCCGGCAGGCTTTACCTTAATTATGACAGAAACAACTTCTCGCTCCCCGATGGGTACTATGTGTTTGCGAAATCTATTGAGGTATGGGATTCTGGGGCAAAGGACGAAAAAGAGAACTGGCAGATGATGATGGATCTCTTCTGGATCTTTGATCCTTCAGTCTATAACAATCCGGGATACGACTATATTGACCTCACGACAGGGGAGTCGAAGTCATCCGGAGTCTTCACCGGTCACTCAACCGTAATAGGAAGTTCGGCTCTCATTTTTGGAAAACAGAGTCCGGTTGAGCTGTTCAATGATAGATTCACGGCACATCTTTCTAACAAGAGGCTTCTCGATCTCTGCTTCGCCGATATAGACGAAGTGATGAGTACTCAGAGGATAATAGTCCTTCACTCTCTCGATCAGCCCGCCACGATGCCCGACTACATGTTGGGCATTATACCGGAGTTCTCGTCTTCGGAAACGCCCGTAATCCTTAACGAAATCAGGGACGGCAGGAGAATTGTTCTTATAATGACAGATACAACTGGCGAATTGATGAAAATAATCAGAGAACTGCCCGAGGACTTTTTGGACGGCCCACTAAACGATGAGAATGTTCCTGATGTCAAAATAGTGAAAAACTCAGTTCTAGTTTATGGGATGAGCAACCCTGTGGGAGTATTCGAAGAGAGATTCATAAAAGGATTTTCAAGAAAGGGCTTCCTAAGTCTTGGCAATTCACAATACGAAAGATTTCTGGAGACGGAACTCGTCGTAGTCCTCTACTCACTCGATTACCTCGACAAAATGCCACTTTATATCGAAGAATATCTGCCGGAGTTCTCGTCTTCGGAACTGCCTGTAATAGTTAACGAATGGAGAGAAGGTAAGCAGATAATCTTAATCAAGACATCTACCGAGGCGGAACTGATCGATTTGATCGGACAACTTCCGGTTGACTTTCTTTTGAGGTAGAGGAAGATTAAGCTTCACTCAAAAAAGTTCCATTACAACGGAAAAACGGTCTGTATACTGCACAGTAAGTTACTGGCCAGTATACAAATGTGAAAAACCACTCGAAAGAATTCATGAAGACCGGGATATAAGTGCTTAAAACCCCCAATTTCATATTCTTGCTTAGGCAGAAAAATGCCGGTCCGATAAAAAACGGTGACTTGCCGCAAGTAGTCTTCACCAATTGTTGCTGCGTTTCTTATTGTAAGCCAGTTATTCTACGGCAAAATGCCAATCCTGTAATCTAGCAAAATATGAAACATGCGGCCAACGGCGAACCAGTCCTTTTGCTCTGTCCAATCCCCAACCGGTGAGTAGCCCAGGGGGATT
>NZ_DIMV01000075.1:0-2742 GCF_002425715.1 Mesotoga sp. UBA5557 | reverse complement strand
TGAGATGCTTCCTGCCGAAGGCGGCATTGCGTCCACTGATGCTCCTCAGTGCAATGCGTCCGATCTTAGAGCGGTTTTTCATCCCCGCGAAGCGGGCCTTGCGTCCCCGGATGCTCCTCCGGGCATCACTTCCTGGGATGTACTTCCCAGCATCACTTCCCGACGAAGTCGGCCTCGCCTCCTGGCGAAGCCAGCCTTGCGTCCCGGCATGATCCTTTGCCGGCATTGCGTCCACTGATGCTCCTCAGTGCAATGCGTCACACCGAAGGTGGCATCACTTCCTGCCTAAGCCAGCAATGCGTCCCGAGACGCTTTTCAAAGATTGCATTTATGATGATATAATTGACTCTAGAGTTAGTAACTTACGAGTTAGTAGTTGTGTTGGAGGTTGTTAAATGTTCATCAACAGAGAGAAAGAGCTTGCTTCTCTCAGGAAGCTTAAGGACAGTGGAAAGTTCGAGATGGCCGTTGTATATGGACGTCGAAGAGTGGGTAAGACCGCTCTTCTAAGAGAGTTCTCAAAAGAGATCGAAAGCATCTTCTTTGTCTGCGATGAGGTCAACGAGAAAATGATGCTGCGAAACTTCTCGGAAGTCATTCTAGAACACTTCGGCCAGAAAGACACATTATCTCCATTTGAGTCATGGGAGAAGGCGATTAGGTTCGTTGCATCCAAAGCAAAGGAAAAGCGTCTTCTGCTAGTAATAGATGAGTACCCATATTTGGCGAATGCTACTAGCTATTTCCCGTCTGTCTTGCAGCGCCTTATAGATCATGAGCTACTTGAAACAAAGCTCTATTTAGTTCTTTGCGGTTCATCTGTGAGTTTCATGGAGAGCGAAGTGCTGGGCAGTAGGAGCCCCTTGTTTGGAAGAAGAACAGCTCAGCTGAGAGTCGAGCCATTCACCTATCGAGAAGCGTCGCTGTTCTTTCCCGAACTGAGCAACAAAGAAAAAATCATCGCGTATGGAATTTTGGGGGGCATCCCGCAGTATCTGCAGAAGTGGAACCAGCATCTTCCATATGGAGAGAACATTGCAAACAACTTTCTCGATACATCGGCGTATCTTTATGCCGAGCCTAGATTCTTGTTGAGACAGGAACTGCGCGAACCTTCCCTCTACAACAGTATAATAGAATCAATTGCCCAAGGCGCTACTCGCCTGAACGAGATAAGTACAAGGGTAGGAGAGCCTAACGATAAAACTGCAAAGTACATAGCTACACTGCTGAACTTGAACATATTGGGACGAGAAGTGCCCGTTACAGAGAAAAGCACTTCACGGAAGGCGATCTACTATATCAGAGACAATCTTTTCAGATTCTGGTACACCTTTGTGTTTCCTAACCTCTCGCTTATCGAAACCGGCATGACAGAAGAGCTTCTGGACAAGAAGATCGCTAACGGACTCAGCAAGTATCTCGGCCTAGCTTTCGAAAGCATATGCAGGGACTATTTATTGTACAAAAGTGGCAGGGGAGAATTACCCTTCAGGATTATGAAGTTGGGCAAGTGGTGGGGAAGCAACCCAGCAACGAAGAAGGAAGAGGAAATTGATCTTCTTGGTCTGGGAGATAATCAAGCGATAATCGGTGAATGCAAGTGGACCAACGCAAGAGTCGGGATAGGCGAACTTGAGAGATTAAAAGAAAAGGGATCGATTATCGCTTACAAAGACAGGATATTCGTCATCTTTTCCAAGAGCGGATTCACCACAGATCTGCAAGAACTAGCTGCAAAAGATGAAAGTGTTTACCTGGTGACCTTAGATGACCTCTTTGCCTGAAATCAAATCGGACCGCTTGTGGTTTCATTAGGACAGACCATCGAATCGATTCCTCCATATTCATGGTGTGTACGAATTACTAAGCTGCCACTATGTCTAAACAAAAATGACGAAAAGCAAGAAAAGACTGTCATCCCGATATGAAACTGATCGGGATCTCGAATGTAAGAGCCGCTGTGCGCTTAAGAGCAAGGACCCGCTGAGCGCTGACGAAGACAGCGTTGTCCGTCAACGGTCCGCCGTCCACCGACCGAGAAGAAGAGCATTTCAAGAGACTTAGAAAGTTTCTTGGCTTTTGCTCTAATAACTTGCAACTGCTTGTGTTTTTCACACCAAAGAACAAGATCCTGGCCAGTAGCACGCCAGGATGACGTGAAGGACTGTCATCCCGTGATGCACCTGCACGGGATCTCGCTCTTTTTCTTCACGTGCACTCATCAAAAGGCAATCACAGTGCTATCATAAAAACACTCATCTTCTTATTCGTATGAGGTGATGTAATGAACTCAGGGTTTGTTTACATAATGACAAATCCTTCCAGAACTGTGTTCTACGTTGGTGTAACTAATAATCTTCTTCGAAGGGTCTTTGAACACAAGAGCAAACTTGTAGAAGGCTTCACTGACAAGTACAATTGCGTAAGCGTTGTCTACTATGAGTACCATGAGACAATCATAGCAGCTATCAGAAGAGAAAAACAACTGAAGAGTTGGAAAAGAGAATGGAAACTAAGGCTGATCAAGAAAGTGAATCCGGACCTTCGAGACCTTTGGGAAGAGATCAATAACGGCTTCCGATAAGGAAAACAAGATGCAGGGTCGCTAATGACCCCAAACGGTCATTCCCTGGAGCCCGCGCTGGATCCACTCACTTAGCCTGCCCCAATATGCATTTGTTTGGGGCTTTTGTTGTGTTTCCTGTTCAAGACCCCTGCGTTGACCGTTCAAGAGGAAAG
>NZ_DIMV01000093.1:0-9936 GCF_002425715.1 Mesotoga sp. UBA5557 | reverse complement strand
AGAGATCAATCAAGTATTTCCATAGCCGAAAAGGGGCGAGGGATCCGCTTCATGCAAAGAAGGGTCGCCACTAGAGGCGAAATTTGAGATAGGTCCTCGTTTCAGGGCTGGGAGATCCTCTTCGTTCCTCACAGCGATCAGCGGGGTTTCAGCTTCTAAGCGTACAGCGGTTCTTAAGATTGCAACTGCTCTAATGCGGAGAATGGCGAACCGACAACGGTCAACGATTACTGCAACTCAGAACTTGTAACTTGCAACTGTAATACACACCCAAAAGGCAGGAAGGAAAAGACAACCTTCCTGCTTTCTCATGAACTATGACTCCTTAGTTCCATTCAGGCAGGCCGGAAATGACCGAGCACGTTCACGGCTAAGCATCAAGCATCAAAAGGGGATTCGTGCGGAATCCACGAGCTCGGCAAAGAGTGCATCCTGTGTCATACGGATGGCTGGAGCAAGCAAATGTCTAGAATGAAATCTTTGACAATTTCCTCCCACAGTGAAGATTTCGAGTCTGACCCTTAGAATCTGAAAACCAGTCGGAGAGTGTAGCTGAGAGCTAT
Organism: Mesotoga sp. UBA5557; assembly: GCF_002425715.1. NCBI lineage: Bacteria > Thermotogati > Thermotogota > Thermotogae > Kosmotogales > Kosmotogaceae > Mesotoga > Mesotoga sp. UBA5557. The sequence goes on along the minus strand of NZ_DIMV01000093.1, from coordinate 9,373 downwards.
CGATAAAAATCGGGTGTCTATTTGCTCATTGCGGGGAGAGTCTTTGCCTCCCATAGACGGGGCTGGGCACCTAACTAGTCAATGCGTTGTAGTGGGTGCCTTCTCATCTGTTCGATTCGACAGTGGTTGGTTCGTTGATTGAGTCTATGAAAGCCTGTGAGGAAGAGTTTGCTTTTGTCAGGTTTATGAGAGCGAATACCATGATGATTACAGCAACCGCCAGTCCTATTGATAGCGCTATGCTCACTTTGCTTTGCACTCTGCCCCAGTCGATTTTCGACATCTCATCACCCAACATTAGTATACCATACTCTCTCAAACAAGCTCACGATCCGTAGCTATCGCTGCATGGCTATAATTATCATCAGGATTGAAATCAACGCATTTGAGCCCGGAGAATTAAAGACTACGGTTATACAAAAAAATCACCAAGGCATTGCCGATGTCCTAGGGGTTTGTCGGGTTCAGTCTTCGTCCTCGCTCTTTCCCAGATCCTCGTCGAAACTGTAGAAGGTTTCGTCCCAGTAGTCGATCGGGCAGATCTCGTCTTCGGACTTGAATACATTCCCCGATCCAACGACCGTGCCGTTGAATTCTTCACCCCCACACTCGCACTCGGTACATCTGTTGAGGTAAAGATCGAGTCCGTGCCAGATGTTGTCGTAGAAGAGGTTGTCTTTGAGTGTGGTTGTGGAAGATGAGTTTATAAGTATTCCGTTTTCGACGTTTTTCGTGATTATGTTTCCCACAAGAGAACCGGTTGCGTCTCCACCGAGCGAAACTCCTATCGTGTTTCCTGTGAATGTACAGTTCTGGATCTGGTACTTGATATCGTTGGTTAGGCTTATCCCCACTCCGTTTCTTTCAAATACGGAGTTCTCTGCAATCACTGTTGCGCTGCCATATGCGTAGATTCCTGCGAGTCTGGTTTCGAGATGATCTTCATTGTCCATTCCGAGATAGCAGGTTATGTGTGAGTCGATTACTTCAATGGTCATTCCGGTGCCGCTGAAAGAGATTCCGAATCTTCCGCCCGCAATGAAGGAGTCTACTATCTTGCCCGAGGATCTCGATACGTTGATTGCCGCGCCGCTCGAAATGACAGTGACGCTCTCGATCGAGAAATTTGCAGCGCCCCTGACAAATATCCCGAGATCTTTTCCTTCTTCGGGTGTTATTATAACCTCGTCTCTGGACGATCCTATAAGCTTGATCTCCTTGCTTACAGTCAGACCCTCTCTGTATGTTCCGGGGAGAATCTTCACCGTATCTCCGGCCTTCGCGTCATCTATTGCTGCCTGTATGGTTGAGTACTGGCCGTCCGGGTCGCCGACCACCAAGATGCCGGCCTCGCCTTGTCCAAGGCTGATCGAGCTTATTACAAAGCATACGAGCAGCACAAAAAGAAGCTTCTTCATGGTAACACCTCCGTCTACTTCTGATCTTTAGTCTAAACCATCTACATGAAATAAGAGAGAACTGTTACTAATAGGGTGTTAAGCATTGCTATCGAGGCGTGGGGTCTTCATCGAAGCGGTGTGTCGGAAAAGGGAATGAGTCCTTCCCGCGAGCCGATTTCGACAATGCAGGTGCTAGAATTTCTTGTCCTCTTCAATGCATGGATGAAGAAAGACTTTCGCTCCATTGTATTTGGGAGGAGAGCAGCAAACTGGGGATGGGGGTGCATCTCGCTCAGAACAGTCATCTGTGAGATCTAATGACATTACAGCGATAGGAGCTCTTCTCGTTGACTGGAACGCTTTGATGAGAGCATGGTTGCAGACGGGCTTCAAGGTGCACACTCTCCACCGCTCTAGCGGGGATTGAAGATCAAGAGCACAGATGAGCGTATTCTAAGGGTCTGTGATATTTTTGAGACTTAGGACTAGACGATCGAACTCCAAAAAAGAAGATGAGGGTAGAGATGAGCTTCGATGCGGGGTTTAGATAGTAGACGAGGAAGCGCTAATCGAGAGTAGCGTTGCAGGCGGGCATTCTTTCTAAAGCAAGGATCGAGATGAAACTTAAGCAAGGGACGAAAGTGAGAGGACAGGAGTTTCATGGAATGTGCTTCGGATGAAAGTTATTTTGCAGAGGGGGCGAAGAGATGAAAAAGATAATTCTGTCAATATTATCTTTGGTCGTTGTGTTGCTGTTGCTTTCGGGTTGTTTCATTTTAGGCCCGACGATAAAGGTGAGTGGACTTGTGAGCGATTTCGAGAAGTATTGGGAAGCGGAGAACTCTGTAGAGCTTGCGGGGCTGTACACAAATCTGGCCGTAATAAACACGGCGTCCAAATCGCACTCGCAGATCATCGATGCCTATTCAAGCAGATTTGAAGGAAGGAACGTCATTCACTTCGACAGGACGAGCAACGTTGACGTTGATTTCAACGAGGGAGTCACGGAAGCCAGAGTGGAATTCAGCGTAGAAATCAAATGGAATTCCGGACCGATTGACTACAGGACTTACATCTGGAGGATTAAGAACGAATCTGGCAAATGGCTCATTTCCAGATCCAACGAGTATTGATTTGTGCTTTCAAGAGAAACGTCCTTCTGTAAGAGCCGCTTAACGCTGGAAAGAGCAAAATACGTTAACCGTCAGCGGTCCTCCGCTCTCCGATGGAGACAGAGAAGACGCTTTGAGTTTTAGAAGAAGCTTCGCGCTAAGAGCCGTTATTGGTGATACGTAGTTAGTGGTTGGCCAAGAGCAAAGAATGGTAAAATCTGGTTTGTCAAAACCAGCTCCGTTCGTCGGCCTGACAATTTCCTGGTCTGGGTTTGCCATGCTCTGGAAATATGACCTTGACCAAGAACAAAGAACAGATCCTCGCTCTGCTCTGGAACGAAGAACAGATCTTTCCTCTCGGACACCCAACGGAGAACTTCTTCTCTTCCAAGCGATAAGCAAACAGCGGTTCTTTGGAGCGTTTACCGGCTTTTAGCCCGCGAAGCGGAACTGGCCACCGAAGGTGACTGACTTTTCTCCCGCCTTCTCGTAAGCGCAGCGAACATCTCGACAATGCTCTTTCTCAATATGATCTTATCGGAGGACGGCTCTTCAAAGCGCACAGCGTCTTCTAGCAAGCGGATCTTTCAGCGTTCAGCGAAAAGCGGCTCTTACATTCGAGATCCCGATCAGTTGCATATCGGGATGACAAATGTTCTTTTTCGTGATTCTTACATGATCCCGGTCAGAATCTTGGTCTTCCCGTGAGCACAGCGAACATCTCGAATTTGCGGATTCTCCCCCTATATACAGTTTTATATTGCCCTTCGCTGGATTTCATTTTTTTGTTGTGAAGCTCCATATTGGGCCGGCTACGCCAGACAACCCCTCGTTTCTTGCAACTATCTTCCAGTAGTATGTTGTGTTGGGCGAGAGACCGCTCTTGGTGTAGCTGTTAGTAGTTCGATTTGATATGAAAAGAGTGGGATTGTGAGCTGTAGAGAGGTAGAGATCATATAGTACCGGATCTCCGTCGGGGTCTCCGCCTTCCCAGGACAGGGTCACCTCGAAGTTCGTATCCTTTGCACCATTTGCCGGGAAGGGACTTGACGGGACGTTGGGGAACGACTTGACCGTTATCGTGAATGTCTTGTCAGTAGACAATCCCTTTTCATCCTCCGCCCTCACTGTCACTGTGATGTTGCCGAGAGGCCCGCTGACTGTCCACTCGTAAAGGCTCCCTGTAATGGTTCCTGGTCCTCCTATTAGCTTGTACGATATAAGATGACCGTCCGGGTCTGAGCTGTACTCGGCAAGGTTGATCTGAAAGTGCTCTTCAATATTCTTGACAATCGTTTCTATAACTCCCCATTCTGGCTTGCCATTCTTGATAGGACAGCCTGTAAGAAAGAAAAAAACAAGTGCCAAAACCACTATCAGGCGAACATTCTTCATCTCATTCTCCTCCACGATCCGAATTAGGAGATGAAATCAATAGTTCGTCCGAAAAGTGAGTACCTATCTACCAAACATCTCCCTATTGATTCTAGAACGGAGCTGGTCGATTCAGTCTCTAGCGGCCAGACTCTCTTCTTGAGAATTCTTCGGAAAAGAGTGCGAACACTTCTTTGTTCGTTTCTGTACGTCTCCATGTGTGGTATAAACGGAGTAGCGGGAGTCGTAGTGCGTGACAACAGAGCTATTCGGTTGTCTGATCATCGTATCATGCGGATAATGATGATTGGTCTCTTCGTGATTAAAAGTCGCTGGTGATATAATTATGGTGCAAATATCTTAACGTCTAAATAGGATAGGTGGAGGTGTTTTATGCTTAAGAAAGGATTGTTACTGGGTGTTTTTGTGGTTCTGTCAGCTTTGATGCTTGCCGGAATCGTTGGTGCAGTGGCCGAGATTGATAAGTACGGTAACGTTCATACGAATATTCCGATGGAAGCAGTTGTTTATGCCGCCATTGAAGCTGGAGATCTTGTTTACGTGACTATGGGCACTACAACGATCATGGTTCCATTCGTAACTACATACGGCGATGTCGACAGGGGACAGCCGCTGGCAAGGTATTCCGGCGACCATGTTCTTCTTGCCATCAACTATGGCAATTTCGCTCAGACCTACGGACTTGCCGTTGGAGATCTTCTTAATATGGGGCTTATTGAGAAGGGGGCCTATAGGGACGAATTGGAGATCAGACACCTTGTAAGAACGGATGTAAGGGATGATTATGCTAGCGATGAGATCTTTGCAAACTTCAGGGAAGTAACGATTGGAGAGATCGCACCCGGTAAGCTATACAGATGTTCCCATCCTTCAATCAGCGATCCCAGGTCGCCTTACGCATCGGCCCTAATAGAGCAAGCGGGAATCAGGACTGTAATCAATCTCTCCGATTCAGACGAAGAGCTTGCTTCGAACTGGGAGTACTCGGAGTATTACAAGGCAATCGGTGAAGCCGGAAACCTGATAAACCTAAATATGGGAGTAGATCCTCTCGCTGAAGATTTCGCGAAGAAACTTGGAGAGGGCCTGAGATTCATGATCTCTCACGAGCCGCCGTATCTGATCCACTGCGTTGAAGGCAAGGACAGGGCCGGAATCGCCTCCGCTCTGCTTGGAGCGATTATGAACGCAAAGACCGACGAGATCTACGCGGACTATGTCAAATCCTATGAGAACTACTACAATGTGAAGCAGGGAACGGCAGCCTACGATGCAGTGAAGAAGATTATCGCCGATCTCTTCGTTCTTATGAACAATGGCAATCCAGTTGACGATGTCAACGTCAAGAGCGTTGCGCTTGACTACCTGACGAAGAGGGCCGGTCTCACTTACACAGAGATCGCCGCTATTCAAGATATTCTAAGATAAATAGGATACTGAAGGTGTTATTATCGAGAGGCGGTGTTGAGCCGCCTCTTTTGATAGGATTTTGGTGGTGGCTGTATGTGGGATGCGTTGAATGAATTTGAGCTTTCGTTAATGAATTCGCTGAACTCGGCAATATCTGGAGAGGTAATGGATCTGTTCCTTTCTTTTATGCTGTTTCTCGAAAGGGGGGCCCTCGTATGGATACTACTGACGGTCCTTCTCCTCTTCGACAAGAGGTTCCGCAGGGCCGGCTACATGACTTCACTGGGGCTGGGGATAAGTCTGCTTGTCGCCTTCGTTATCCTTAAGCCTGTCTTCGGGAGGTTGAGACCACTCGAGTTTATCGAGGGGTATGCGATAATCTTTCCGATTCCCGAAACTTACTCCTTCCCATCTTCTCCGGTTACTATCTCATTTGCCTACACCGCCGTTCTCTGGAACAACGTCAAGATGCTCAGAGTCCCCCTTGTCCTGCTCTCTGCTTTCATAGCGCTTGCCGAAATATACGTCTATTTCAGTTATTTCTCGGACGTGGTCGCCGGGGTTGTACTCGGAGCGCTATGCGGCATCATTACCGTCGGACTATTCGAGAAGTATACAATTATCAAACCTGAGAATAACGACAAATCCGGAAACTTGCAGTAGTCACTCCACTCTTTCATCGATGCTTACCATTCGACTATGGCTCTAAATAGGTCATTGTCGCCTGGAGCCAATCTCATCAGAGTGCCGTGAAAGGTAAAAGCACAGGAAACGGCGACAACCTTGCCTCCGTTAACACTGGATGCGGCGACGAGCGGAATCGGGGCTGGCGTCTGTAAAACAGGAACCTGTTCCTCCCCGGCCGGAATATACGTTGTGAAAATCGCCGTCGTTTCTGCCCACATTACAACAGAAGCATTGTCTCCACGGTTAGTTTCGTTGAGTTCATCATCGCGATTTTCTGTGAAAGCGAAGAAGAAATAGAATGAGCGGCGAAGTTGTCTGAGGGTATCATGAGTTTGTTTCCGCCGAGGTTATTGACTGTATCCGTTACAAGCCCCCATACGAAGCCTATGCCGGTGCCGAGATGGACTTCAAGACCGCTCCGGTAATAATCGACGCCCTTGTAAAGCGAGCGAAGATTGGGCTTATGGGATTCACTCTTGCCGATGATAAGTATCTCTCAAGCATACGCTGGTGGATGAAGAACATGCGAGACTGGGAGATAGAGAAAGACTGGATAGTTCCTACCTACGGCACGATTCACTCAGTCGCAACGACAATAAGGGCATTCACAGAAGAGGGAGACGGCGTTATCGTACAGCCTCCTGTCTACAACAGGTATGAACAGGCAGTCAGAAGGACGAATCGAGAGATAGTAAGCAATCCTCTGATCTACAAAGACGGAAAGTACTCGATGGATTTCGACGACCTTGAGAGATGCATGAAAGTTGATAAGAACAGGCTTTTCGTATTGTGCAATCCTCACAACCCCATTGCGAAAGTGTGGCGGCCTTCAGATCTAGAGATAATCTCCTCACTTGCTCAAAGATATAACGTCCTTGTCTTCAGTGACGAGATATTCGGAGAGATAACCTTCAACGGCAATTCGACAATTCCTTACGCTAAGGTCGCTGGAAACGAAAGCCACTCGATAGTTGCGACCTCGCTGGGAAAGGTCTTCAATTTCACGGGCGTTAACAATGCAAATATGATTATCCCCGATTCCGAAACAAGAGATAAGTTCAGGGTTCAGCGGGATGCCGATCATTATGGAAGCATAGATCCTCTGACCCACGCGGCGGTATGTGCCGGATACGGACCGAAAGGCTCTGACTGGGTACGGGAGATGAAGAAATATGTTGCTGAGAACATAAACATGATCAGGAATTTCTTTAGAAGCAACATTCCAGATGTTAGAGTATCCGAAGTAGAGGGGTCCTTCGTGATCTGGATAGATTGGCGCGGCCTTCGGTTAGATGATGACGAGCTGCAATCCTTTCTGCTTAATGAGGCATACCTCGACCTAGACCGTGGTATAAACTATGGAATAGGGGGAAAGGGATTCACACGGATGAACGTTGCTGCACCTAGAGGCAAGATAGAGGAATCACTGGGTTACCTTTTCGATGCAGCTGCAAGACGCGGATACCCATTATCTGAGACTTATAACAGGTGGAGGTGAAGATTGATTCTTATGAAGAAACTGATTGAAGACTACTTCGAGCAAAACAAAGGACTCATGATAAGAGACATTATGAGACTGGTAAGAATAAAGAGCGACAGGGAAGAAGCGAAAGAGGGTAGACCGTATGGCGATGGGCCGGCGGAAGTACTGGCTGCAGCTCTGGAAATGGCATCTGAAATGGGATTTAGGACCAAGAATTACGACAACTACGTTTGTGCTGTCGATTTCAATGAACTCGAAAACAAGCTGGACATCCTGGCCCATCTCGATGTAGTACCTGGGGGAGACGGCTGGTCGGTTACGGAGCCTTTCGATCCAGTCGTCAAGGACGGAAAGCTTTACGGTCGCGGAACGATCGACGACAAAGGTCCTGCAGTAGCTGCTCTATACGCCATGAAGGCTGTAAGGGATCTTGACATCCCCCTAAAAGCCGGCGTCAGACTTATTTTAGGAACAGATGAGGAGTGTGGATCATCCGACATACGCTACTACTATGGAATCGAAAAGGAGGCTCCTATGACCTTCTCGCCGGATGCGAGTTTCCCGGTTGTGAATATAGAAAAGGGAGGGCTCCAGGGAAAGTTCGAATCCAGGTTTGAAGAGTCAACCGAGACTCCAAGGGTCGTGAGCTTCAAGGCAGGCATCAAGAGCAATGTCGTTCCCGGTGAAGCATCTGCGGTTGTCGAAGGAATCGATCCTGAAGAGATCAGAGATTACTGTGATGCCGTAAGCGAACTGAGTGGCATCTCGTTCAACTTAACCACTGAGGGGGAAAAGACTACAATCACGGCTAAAGGACTTCAAGGTCATGCTTCGACTCCAGATAAGGGGAGAAATGCTTTGACGGGTTTGCTGGAGGTCATCTCAAGACTCCCGGTTTCTCATAGTACCGGCTTTGAACGGCTGAAAGCTCTGAACTCAGTATTTCCTCACGGAGATTGGCTAGGTGAGGCTGCTGGCGTTGCGATGAGCGATGAACTCTCCGGCAAGCTTACAATAAGCCTTAATATGATGGATTACGATGGTTCAAGCCTCAACGGGACGTTCGATTGCAGGGCTCCTTTATGCGCAACGAAAGAGAACCTCCTTGATGTAATTAAGGCAAAACTGGCCGAGTATGGCATAGTTCTGCAAAACGATGATATAAAACCTCCTCACCACGTTCCCGGTGACTCGGAATTCGTCAAGACACTTCTTAGATGTTACGAAAACTACACCGGAAAGAAGGGATACTGCATCTCCATGGGAGGTGGAACGTACGTTCATCGACTGGAAAACGGTGTAGCATTTGGGAGCACTATGCCCGGCAGCGAAAATAACATGCACGGACCGGATGAATTTGCGGTGATTGAAGATCTGTTGACCAGTGCGAAGATATTCACACAGGCGATAATCGAGCTTTGCGGATGAAGAGGAAAGGATCAGTTCCAAGTTGCAAGTTGTGAGTTGTGAGAACAAAAAACGAGGCTAGAGGTTGGTTGTAGGAAAGAGCGGAATAAGACGCAAGGCGCCGGAATGCATCGGCGGACGCAAGGCTGGGAAGAACATCCCAGGTCGCAATGCCCGCTTCGCGGGGAAAGAACCGATTTCGCTTAGGAGAAAACTCTTTGTGTTGTGAAGAGTATTTGCATGATGCAAGTTGTATGAATAACCGGGGTCGGGGATTGTGCAGATTGGGGGTTGGTCAGGAGCAAAGAAAGCGGTTGGCCGTTGAATGGCTCTCCGTCCGACGAAAAGAGCCGCTCTCCGCTTGCTAAGATACGCTGAACGCTGGAAAGAGCAAAGGATCGGTTCCAAGTTGTGAGTTGTGAGAACAAAAAACGAGGTTAGAGGTTGGTGCGTATAACGTATTCACCCCCCAGGGGAAT
>NZ_DIMV01000098.1:0-8709 GCF_002425715.1 Mesotoga sp. UBA5557 | reverse complement strand
CTTTTTCTTAGAACTTGCATCTTGGAACTTGCAACTGAGCTTTTACCAGCGCTCAGCGTTTTTTTACAAGCGGGTCTTACCAGCGCTCAGCGGATCTTTGCAACGTACGGCAGCTCCTTAACATCCACTAGGGTTGCCAACCGAAGACCTCGAGATCGATTGTATCGCTTTCGTCGAAGACAACTCCCTCTCTTTCGAGAATCGCCTTTTGAAGCGAATAGCCATTTGGGTCTCTAATGCTTATTCTTCCTCGTGCATTGATTACTCTCTGCCAGGGTATGGTCGCATCGGAGATACCGGCCATGGCGTACCCCACCATCCTTGCGGAACAACCGCCAACAAGAGATGCTATCTGACCGTAAGTTGCGACTTTCCCACGTGGGATTTGTCGAACCATCGAGTAGATTTTCTTATAGGTTGAAGTGTTTTCATCATCCATATTCTCACCAAGTGAATTGTACTATATGAGGAGCTGATCTACATATTAACGGCATCTCCCATTACCGCCTTTTACTTCGTGCTATAATTCGATTTAAATGCCGACGGCACCACGAGGAGGTAGTCAAAATGGAGGAACTGAGCACCAGGTACAGTCCTTCCGAGCTTGAGAAGAAGTGGTATTCTCGCTGGAAAGAAGGCGGTTACTTCGAACCGAGAGGCACGGGTGAACCATTCACAATAATGATCCCGCCTCCTAATATTACTGCACCTCTCCATATGGGCCACGCACTAAATCTAGTAATTCAAGATTTCATAATTCGCTTCAAGCGCATGAAAGGATTCAGAGCGTTATGGGTCCCTGGCGAGGACCACGCCGGCATAGCGACCCAAAACGCAGTTGAGAAGGATCTCGCCAAGAAGGGTACGAACCGCAAGGAGATGGGGCGAGAGAAGTTCCTTGAAACAACATGGGACTGGGCAAAGGAATACAGGCAGCGGATTCGCGAGCAGATTGAAGCTATGGGTTGTTCGGTGGACTGGTCAAGAGAGAGATTCACTATGGACGACGGGCTAAGCGAAGCGGTGAGAAAGGCCTTCGTCGATCTCTACAAGGAAGGGCTTATCTATAGAGGCAAGTACATTGTTAACTGGTGTCCGAGGTGTTCCACGGTTCTTTCAGATGAGGAAGTAGAGCATGAAGACGAAAAGGGAGCCTTTTACCATATAAAATACCCGATCAAGGGTGGAGATGAGTTCGTAGTAATTGCAACAACCAGACCTGAGACGATGCTCGCAGATACCGCGGTTGCCGTCTATCCCTCCGATGAAAGGTATTCCGATCTTACGGGTAAGACTGTAATACTGCCGCTTATGGAAAGGGAGATACCGATCATTCAGGATAGGTATGTCGATCCGTCCTTTGGCACAGGTGCTCTGAAGGTCACACCCGCCCATGATCCCAACGATTTTCAGATAGGGTTGAGACATGGTCTGGAGGTAATCGAAGTCATAGACAAAGATGCGAAGATTAACGAGAACGGCGGGAAGTATCGCGGTCTAGATAGATACGAAGCGAGGAAGCAAGTAGTCAAGGACCTCGAGGAACAGGGGTTTCTAATCAAGGTAGAGCCTATGGTTCATGCGGTGGGCAGGTGTTATCGCTGCGACACGGTTGTTGAGCCGTCCCTTTCCGATCAATGGTACGTCAAGGTTGGTCCGCTCGCGGAAAGAGCGATCGCTGCCGTAGAGAATGGCGAAGTCGTCTTCTTCCCTGAGACTTGGAAGAAAGTATATCTTAACTGGATGCGGGAGATTCGCGATTGGTGCATTTCTCGCCAGCTATGGTGGGGTCACAGGGTTCCTGTATGGTACTGCGATGACTGTAACGAAGTCATTGTCGAAGAAAACGATCCTTCGGTTTGTCCGAAGTGCGGCTCCAGGAAACTGAGACAGGACGAAGACGTTCTTGACACATGGTTCTCCTCGCAGTTATGGCCCTTCACTACCCTTGGATGGCCGGAAACGACACCCGATCTAGAGACTTTCTATCCTACAAGTGTACTGGTCACGGCCTTCGATATCATCTTTTTCTGGGTAGCCCGAATGATAATGGCCGGATACCATTTCATTGGAGACAGACCGTTCGATCACGTTTACATAACCAGGCTGATAAGAGACAAGAACGGCAGGAAGATGTCGAAGTCTCTCGGAAACGGCATAGACCCTCTGGATGTCATCAAGGAACACGGAACAGACGCTATGCGCTTCACATTGGCCGTTCTAGCCGCGCAAAATCACGACATAAAACTTGACGTCAAGTTCTTTGACACTTACAAGAAATTTGCAAACAAGATCTGGAATGCAGCCAGATTTGCACTGCTGAACATAGAAGGCTTCGAAAAGATCGATCTGCGCAAAGAAAAGCTGGCAATTGAGGATAGGTGGATCCTTTCCCGATTGGCAAGATCCGTCAAGACCGTGGAAGAGTCCATTGACTCTTATGACTTCCCCAGCGCGGCAAAGACAATCTATTCCTTTTTCTGGAACGAGTTTTGTGACTGGTATATAGAGAGTATAAAGCCAAGACTGAACGGCGGCGGAAGAGACAGAACGATAGCGCAGAATGTACTTGTGAGAATCCTTGACTCATCGTTGAGAATGCTTCATCCCTTTATGCCGTATATCACGGAAGAACTCTGGCAGAGACTGCCCGATTCGAAAGGTCTTTTGATCGCCTCCGAATGGCCGGAATTTGATGAATCCGATTTCGATGTTTCTTCCGAAAATGAATTCTCAAAGATCATTGAAATGGTAAGGGGAATCAGAAACGTGAAGGCAGAAATGAATATACCTCCCTCTTCACGCACAGACGTCTATTATCTCGGAGAGAGAATTGATACCGAGATTCTTAAACTCGTCTCAAATCTTTCGAATTCGGGTGAACTGATTGCCAGGAGCGAAAAGGCATCGGGAAGCGTATCTGCCTGGGGAGATTCAGGAAACACTCTGTATGTTGTGCTGGGCGAGATCGACACGATTGCTGAAATTGAAAGATTGGAAGGGAAGCTGGAGAAGGAAAGAAGCGACCTTGCCAGAACAAAGTCGAAACTCGAGAATAAGAGCTTCGTCGACAACGCCCCTGAAGAGGTAGTAAACGAGAACAAGGAAAGGCTGATCATTAGTCAGGACAACATCCGCAGGATCGAGAAGATTATTGAAGACCTGAAATGAAGACTTACTCCGAGGCCATCCACTATCTTTACAACTCAAGACCGTATGGAAAGATAAAGTACGGTCTCTTCCGGATTAGAGAGCTTCTGGAGCGTCTTGGCAACCCGCAGGAATCCTACCCTATTGTCCATATAACGGGTACAAACGGGAAAGGCAGCGTAGCATCTATAGTAAGAACCCTGTTCACTTCTCACGGTTTGAAGGCCGGGCTGAATATCTCGCCTCACATAACGACTTTCAGGGAACGAATCCAGGTTGACGGAGAGTACATTTCGGAGGACGCTGTCTGCAGAATCCTGGAGTCGATGGAGCCTGCGCTGAAGAAGATGGATGAGAAGGGCGAAGAGTATGCTCCAAGCTTCTTTGAGGTGGTCACCGCGATGAGCTTCCTGTATTTCAAGCAGCTGGCTTGCGATATTGTCGTTCTTGAAGTTGGTCTTGGAGGCAGGTTCGATGCGAGCAACGTAATCAGCTCTTCTCTAGTCTCGGTGATAACAAGTATTGGACTTGATCATACAGGTATTCTCGGCGATTCCGAAGAGAAGATAGCCGTAGAGAAGTGCGGAATAATCAAGGTGAACAGCCCGGTGGTTTCGGGAATCACAAGACCTGCCATCAGAAGGGTTGTCTCTGAAACTGCTAAGAGCATGGGTTCTCCGACTTTCTTCATAGGGAAGGACTTCAACGCATACGGCAGAGAATACAAGCTAGACAGCAATGTTTTCGACTATGAAGGAACGAATGTGTATTACGATCTCATCACCAACCTCAACGGCGAGCATCAAGTAGCAAATGCAGCAGTGGCGCTAAAAACAGTTGAAACAGCCTTCGATAGGGTTGGCAAATCAGTAGATGAAAACCGCTTGAGAAAGGCTTTGAAGAACGTTATTTGGCCCGGAAGATTTGAGGTCTTTTCCGTGCTCTCAAAGACAGTGATTCTTGACGGCGCGCACAATCCCGATGCCTCGAGGATTCTGAGAAAGACAGTCGAACGGTATTTTGCCGGCGAGAAGCTCACTCTGCTTTTCGGCAGCCTCGACGACAAGGACTACGAAAGCAACATAAGAACGCTTTCATCGATTACAGACAGAGTAGTGGTCTGCAGAGTTCCGAATCACAGGAGTCTCCATCCGGAAGAAGTCGCCAATACCTGGAGGAGGTACTGTGATCAAGTTAGTTTTGTCGATTCTCATGAAGCCGCTTTGGAGACAGTGCTGCAGACTTCCGAGAAGATTCTTGTCTGCGGTTCGCTGTATCTGGTCAGCGCGACGAGAAACATATTGACTGGAGTGAAGGAATATGCTGGAAGGCATTGAAGGGCTAGTAAGAGAGATCAGAGAGTCTGAAGTTGTCGTAAAGATTGGAGGGCTTTTCTTCAGGCTGAACTGCACGCCTAACACAATCGCCAAACTCTCCGGCGACAGAGAATTCTTCTTCCTAACGTATGTCTCTTACTCGCAGGACAGACCCCCGGAACTCTATGGATTCTTGGACAGGGAAGAGGAGGAATTGTTCAACATCTTGCTCAAAGCGAGCAAGATCGGTCCGAAATCGGCTATGAAAATTCTCTCGTCTTCCTCTCCTTCAAGAATAAAGCAGATAATCTCTTCAAAGAACGTTGCCGAGCTTTCTTCGCTGCCGGGAATCGGGAAGAAGACTGCAGAGCGAATGATCGTGGAGCTTTCATCTTTGATAGACTCGTCTTTCGTTGAAAGCGAAGAAACGATGCCCGATGTACGGCGATCTGTAGGCGAAGAGGCCATAGTTGCACTCGCCTCTCTCGGTTTCGATGAGTCTCAGGCCAGAAGAACGGTCGTCAAGATTCTCAGAAACAGCCCCGACGTCGACATGCATGAGTTGATCAAAGGCGCTCTAAAGGAGATGCGTAAGTAGAACAAACGGCATAAGATTCGAACACTCTTCCGTGAAAGAGGGTAGAGAGTTAGTGCTCACCTTCCGGCGGTTCTGCGAGATCGAGAGAAACCCGAACGAAACCTATCATTCAAATGAACCGCGGCCTTCATTTTGCCGAATAACCTTCTCCTGCTAACCTCTCTATTCTCCCGAAAGAGTTTCCAGTAAGTGAGACTGTTTCTATCGATGCACGCGAAGAAGAGCGGGCTATTGAAAACTGTTCTTCGCATGGTGTAGAATTGTTTGCCAGTTAGCATCGAAAGGAGTTGATCTGGTGCTCTTCGAACTTGATTCTTCTTACAATCCTCAGGGAGACCAACCGCAGGCTATAGAGAAGTTGATCGAAGGACTTGAGAGTGGAGATAGATTCCAGACCCTTCTAGGGGTAACGGGTTCGGGAAAGACTTTCACCATGGCGAACGTAATAAGCGCACTTCAGAGACCGGCCATAGTGATTTCGCCTAACAAGACCCTTGTGGCACAGCTATACAGAGAGTTCAAGACCTTCTTTCCGAAGAATAAAGTAGAGCTCTTCATAAGTTACTACGATTATTACATGCCTGAATCGTACATTCCATCGAAGGATCTGTATATCGAAAAGGAAGCTCAGATAAACGAAACACTGGAGAGGATGAGGATTTCCGCTCTGAAATCCGTCCTGACGAGGAACGATACAGTCGTACTCGCAAGTGTTTCTGCGATCTATGCAAGCGGAGATCCGAGAGATTTCACCAGTATGAACATTCATCTGGAGCGCGGAGAGACGGTCAACAGAAGGGAGCTTGCCCTGAAGCTCGCAGGCATTCAATATAACCGTTCGGAGGATATCTCTGCAGGGGGCGTATTTCACGTGAAGGGAGAGATATTTGAAGTCTTTCCTCCTTATGAGGATCACGGAATTCGGTTGTACTTCTTCGATGATGAAATTGAGAGAATCGCGTCATTCGATCCTATAAACAGAAAGACAATCGAAGAGCTGGATATGGTCACCATCTACCCTGCCAAGGAATTTGTCACGACTCAGGAGAAGATTCTCGGCGCGATGCGAAACATAGAAGAAGAGCTTGAGGAGAGAGTGAAACATCTCGAAAGAGAGGGAAAGTATCTAGAGTCGCAAAGGCTTCGACAGCGAACCACTTACGACATGGAGATGCTTTCAAGTGTTGGATACTGCTCTGGAATAGAAAACTACTCCCGCTTCTTCGACGGCCGTCATCCGGGAGAGAAACCGTACACTCTGCTCGACTACTTTGATAAGGAGAAGTTCATAACATTCATAGACGAGTCGCATATCGGGGTCCCCCAGCTTGGAGCAATGTACAGGGGAGACTATTCAAGAAAGAAGAACCTTGTCGACTACGGCTTCAGATTACCTGCGGCCTTCGACAACAGACCTCTAAGGTTCGAGGAGTTCCTCAAGACTGTAGGACAGATAATCTTCGTCTCTGCGACGCCGGGTAATTTCGAGGCCGAACGCTCTACCAGAGTCGTCGATCAGGTTATCAGGCCGACGGGACTCATAGATCCCGAAGTCATTGTGCATCCAACCGAGAGTCAGGTAGATGACTTTATCGAGAGGATGAGAACCGTCAAGAAGAGAAGTGAACGAGCTCTGGTCACGGTTCTGACTAAGAAGGCTGCCGAAATGCTTTCAGACTATCTCAACGAAGTCGGTATAAGAGCGGAGTATCTTCACTCCGAGCTTGACGCGATTGAGCGGGTCGAGGTCTTAAGAAAGCTTCGAGACGGCACAGTAGAGGTCGTGGTAGGTGTCAACCTGTTGAGGGAAGGACTCGATCTTCCCGAAGTCTCCCTGGTCGCGATAATGGATGCAGATAAGGAAGGCTTCCTCCGTTCCGAGACAACTCTGATTCAGACCATCGGAAGAGCGGCGAGGAATGTGAACGGTCAGGTAATTCTTTATGCCGATACGATCACCGGTTCAATGAAGAGGGCGATAGATGAAACAAACAGAAGAAGACTCAAGCAGCTAGTGTATAACAAAGAGAATAACATCACTCCCGAAAGCATAGTGAAACCCCTCTATAAAAACATCTTCGAAGAGTTCGCCGGTGAGGATCTGAATAAAGAGAGAGAAGAAAAGGCAAGGGCAACTTATCTGGAGGGTGTTCTGGCTCTAAAGGAGTCTCTCGATTACGATGATTACGTCGCTCTTCTTAACGAGGAGATGATTAGGGCCGCTGGAGAGCTCAGGTTTGAGGACGCAGCCATATTGAGAGATGAGATGCACAGCCTGAAGAAAAACAAGCAGAGGATCTGACCATGTTCTAACTCATCATGCCCTTAAGTCAGGACGATAATGAGAGATCATATGATGCTTCTTCTCCCTTGACAATACGTGCTGTGTAAGCCTCTTGAAAATCTATATCTTAAATCCTCCCTTGCTACATTTATCATTACCGATAAATCAGGGTGATAATAAGAGATCATATGACGCTTCTTCTCCCTTGAGCAAATACGCTGTAGCTAAATCCTGATTATCTAGGTTTAATTTCCTCCTTGAAGGAGGTCATCAATATCCATAAGTTATGGCGTTAATGAGAATCCCATGATGCTCATCCCTTGACAATATATGGTGCATTTCGCTCCTGATGATCTTGATCTTAAGTCCTCCCTTGAGGGAGGAGGGCCACGAAGTGGCGGAGGGTGTGCACTAATTCGCAAGATCGAGATCCAAGAGATCAGAAGTTAAAAGAGTCTACTGCAACACAAGTTGACGTTGCCTGGTCAGAAAGAAAAAACTTCATTCGGTGAAGCGACACGGTTAGTAGTTTCGCTGCTCTCTATTAGCTATGTTCTTTTTGTGTGATTTGCAGAAGCTTCTGTCTAATTCCTTCCAAGACACCTTGAATGTTGTAACGAACATCTTTTTCAGACACTCGGATAACAATTAAGCCCATTCCTTCAAGTTCTTTCTGTCTCTTTCTATCTTCTTCGCCCCTGATGTCATGAGAACCGCCGTCCACTTCAATTACAAGCCTCAATTCCTTACAAAAGAAATCGACAATGTATCTGCCTATAGGCTTCTGTCTTGTGAATCTGTAACCCTCGATCTGCCTTTTCTTAAGTTGTTGCCAGAGAAGTACTTCTCCAAGCGTTCCGTTCTTTCTAAGTGTTGAGGCTAAGGCTTTCAAATTATGTTCATAAGTTGGATAATCCGTCACAGTAATCACCCATGCAATTGTAGAACATGGACACTCCCCACCGCAAGCGGTCCCCCCCGCTCAAGCGGGGATTAAGTTCAAGAGCAAAAGAGCGGTTCATCGTTCCGACACTTCGTGTCCAACCTTTGGGGGTCAGAGGGAATCGCAAAAAAGACGTAAGAGGCCAGAGGTAAGAAGAGCAATTAGATCTTGCCTTTCTGACCTCTAGCCTCAAACCTCTTTCATCGTACGCAGCTCAAGACGGTCGAGATTAGATCCCGAACAGAACCACTACGGGATGACCGAGGTGAGTGGATTCCAGCGCTGGCTCATAAGTGTAGGCTCTCGAATGACAGCCCCTCACGTCATCCTGACAATGTTCAGGCCAGGATCTCGTTCTTTGAAACTGTTGCAAGTTCCAAGATGCAAGTTGACTAAGAAACGGTTATCCGTTATCGGT
>NZ_DIMV01000006.1:0-7551 GCF_002425715.1 Mesotoga sp. UBA5557 | reverse complement strand
ATTAAGCATGGCTTGAAGTTTCCTTCTTCGCCTTCTTGGCACACCCGTACCCCCGATCCAGGGTTAGACCCGGGATGAGAGCGATAGGTTATTTTGTGCGTCTGAAGAGCACGCACCCGAACGTCCCTACATCCGTTCGAAGTGAATTTGCTGGCACTACGAACCGTATTTCAAACTTGTCGAGCTGGACATAGCGTTGTACGGAGTGATGTTTGCCGCATTCAATACTGTTTGCGCTCTCTCTTCAAGATACTTGATCCGTCTTTTCGATAATATGAGACTCAGGAAGGTGCTGACACTTCTGGGAGTGTTCATGGCAGGCGCCTATCTTTTTTCCATCGTTCTTGTTGGAAAAGGATCGATAGCCTTCTTGTTCCTGGGCCAGATCGTCAGGGCACTGTACCCACCGATTATGAGGTTCTATGTGAACAGCAATGTAGGAGATGCTTTCAGGGCAACTGTTATCTCAATCGTAAGTCTAAGTGCGAGTCTTTCTTTCGCGATTGTCTCACCTGCCATCGGCGTTGGTTTGGATAGGGGTGGTGCCATTCCCGTCTATTTGGTGATGTGTTCGGTTACACTCGTCGGAAGTCTCGCACTCTGGAAGGTAAGAAATCTTCAGAAAAAGAAGAAAGCAGATCGCGAAGCCGTCGGGAAAGAACTGGAAGACATTGTCTTAGAGCAATGAACGATCTAAGCCATGTTTCTTTCTCAACAAAAGAACCCTCACATCTGTGGGGGTTCTTCTATTTTGAAACTTCGCTATTTTCGAATTCTTCCGTCAAGCTTCGCGCTGATAGGACTGTTGTTCTGCATATACTCCTTGACTATCTTCTGTACGTCGAGGCCAGTGTCTTTGTATGTTAGGCCCGCAAAGAGATCTTTGTAACCGGGAGCAAATAGCCCCTGGTAATTCGTTGTGGCGACCAAATACGTTGCTTCGGGATTCAGTAAATCGAAGCTGTCCGGGCATTCCAGATCTGCCTGGACTTCAATGGCCGTTGCCTTTCCATCGCTTATCGTGAAACGAACTCCCGAGACCTGTGAGAAGAATCCGGTACCGCTCTGACTAACAGAATGATTGAGGATTTTCTCGAGTGTTTCTCCCTTCACCTCATAGACGTAGATTATGTTGACGTAGGGAAGGGCGTTCTTGAGGTCCTCGTAAACAGTCGACCCTGGAGCGATAGAAGCTCTAAAACTACTCGAAGTGGAGAGAGCAACATTTGCTCCCGATTTCTCCCTGATAACATCCATCACAAAATTGCCGAGCACCGATTCTCCCGTGTTGACATTTGCTGCAGATAGTTCCGTTTCGACGTCCCCGATCCATTCGAAAAGGTGAGAGAACTCAGGGTCGCTTTCCAGCTCGTTATGAAGTTTTTCTACCTTTTCCGCAATTATTGGATCCTCCGGCCTGGAGTCATCCATGGGTATTAGCGACCCCGAGATGGATTTCTGACCGTCGGCTCCAAAGTAAACCACTACTTCCGCCACATATGTCCCATACTGGTAAGGCGAAATGAAGTAAGTCTCAGTTCCCTCGATCTTTGTAAGAGGGATCTTGAGATGGCTGTGTGTACCGAAAATCAGGTCTATTCCTTCGATCTCTCTTGCCAATTTCAGCGTTTCCTCGTACTCCGCATGTCCGATGAAGACGATAAGATCGACTCCCTCTGCCTCCATTTCTTCGACGATCTCGCTCGCAGTTGTCATGAAATCTCCGAAAATGGCTCCTTCGAGGGGCCTTGCGGCGGGTTTGACAAGACTATCAAAATCGGAGCCTGCCAGAGCGAAGACACCGATTCTCTTTCCCTCGACTTCAAAAATCAAGTACCTCTTCCCGAAGTACTCGAATACAGGTACTCCGCCCGCATCCAGAACGTTTGCGCCAAGAATCGGATAAGTAACATTTCTCCATACTTCCCGGAAGTCTTCCGGACCGTATTCCGAATCGTGATTACCGTAAGCCATGGCATCGAAGATGTTGTTGAACCACGGCATTTCTATGGCGTGGAATTTGTCGGACCACGCCGGTGTCCCGAGGTTTATCATGTCTCCGCCGCCAAAGACCAGAGTGTCTTCGTCACCAGTCTTGTCTTTCAGAAAAGCGATTATCTTGGCGATTCCCCCGAACCCGTGTCGCCCTTCAGAATAGAAGGGAATTGCGTGGGAATGATAATCGGTTACTAGATATATCTTGATGGTAGTTGAAAACGAAAGGATTGAAAGAAGCAGAACGACCAGAACAAAGAATTTAGCTTTCTTCACTGCCAACACCTCCTCGTGGTATTCAACCAAATTCTAACACTGCCAGCACCAATCAAATTCCTTTGAATGGATGTGTTGCCTTAAAGAATAGGTGTCGAAGAGCATCACCGGAGGCAGCATCACTTCTGTTCTTGCTCTTACCAACCTATCAGCAGCCACGGTCTAAGCAGCGGCCTCTTGTGCTTGGAAGGCTATTATGGGCTTTTTGAAAAGACTGGCGAGCAGGGCGTGTACCGAGGCCACAGGGATGAAGAAGATGAAAGAGAGAAGCATACTGATCTCGTACCAGAGACTGCTACCTTTAACGGGTCTACCTTTGATCCTATTTGAGAGGGCTCCCCAGGCTATGCCGAAGCTGTTGCCCATCATTATCGTTCTAACTGCGCCCAATATGCCCTTGGCCTTGGATTCCCCATAACTCTGGATGAGACTCTTCCATGAGTGCTCAGATGGTTTGCCGGAAGAAGTTGCATACCCCCTGGCGAAGAGAATGGCAGGAGCTTCATCTTGTGGAAGTTCTTCAACTTCGGTGACGAAAAGCATCTGGATATCTTCTTCTTTGATTCCCTCTTTTTCGGCAACTTTGTTGTGGAAGACCGAACAAACTTCGCATCCATTTATTTCGGTAACGGTGAGCATAACCTTTTCGATTAGCTCTGTACTCAGCTCTCCGTTCCGCTTTGATCGTGACATGTGGCCCACCGTTCTGATGCCGTTGAAGAGAATCCAATATGACTCTTTCAATGAAAAGAAGCGCTTATAAAACTCTTGAGTCAATTCTTCCTCCAGGAAAATCCCGATAAAACTCGAGAATATGTAATTTAAAATCATTCTATTTTAGCACTTCTCGGTAGTGCGGAGTTGATCGAGGAAATCAGACCGGCTTTCGAGATCATCTCTTGCTGTTAATTCTCACGAAATACTCTATGCTTCTGTCCCAGGTCTTCTCCTGTTCATCTGTGAAGTAGCATGCAGGCAGCTCTCCGTTCTTTCGGTGATAAGCTATGCACTCGCAGCACTTGCCCTTTCTGGGACAGCCGGAATAAGTGCAGTTGCATTTCTCGAGATTTCTGTCGACTTCACACTCCAAAATCAGCACCTCCCTTTTTTCAGTTCATTTCCGATTGTATCAGATTCGTCTGTATCGACTGAGCCAACATGTCTGGCAGTCGTAAAGGTCTTTCTTCATTAATGTCTTTTTAATCACGGATGTTCTAGGATCTGAGTACAAATACAAGGGGGTGACGATTATGAGAAAAGCCATACTGATTGTCCTATTTGTTTCACTGTTCTTCGGTCTGGCCCTGGCAAATAATGGCAAGGGCCCCGGCGACGGCATTCCCGATGGACAGGAACCCGGGGCAGGGTTTGGATCTCCGGTAACAGGAAAGGGAGAAGGTCCCGGAGCCGGTAAAGTTGATTCGGGAGGCAGCACATCGTTGCAACTGGAAAACCTGGAGGAAGAAGCGGAAAGTTCAGAGCCTTTGCTTGTTCGCTTGATGAATAGATTGCTCATGAAGATCCAGAACGCTTTCAAGAATATCTTTGGAGTTGGAGAGTCCGTCTCCGAATGAGAGTACCACACTTGTACCCCTGTTTACCCCTAGTCCAGCCGCCGCTACTTTAATACCGGGTAAGCGGCGGCCTTTTCTCAGATGGGAGTTCAAGAGGATTAGTTTTGTTGCTGGATAGAGAGACATGCAAAGTCGAAGAAAGTTTGTATTGCTCGACCATAGGGAGTATAGACTAACATAAGTCAATGAGATTCCCGGCAAATTGCTAATCTAGAAGTCTAGATGAGAAGACGGAGTGTAGTAAACCTATACATCAGTTTTTAATCACTCTTTAATGAGTAAAACAATAAGATCTAATCACTTGAGCAAAACGGAGGGATGATGGTGAAACGACTAACCGCAATTGTGCTTTTCTTTCTCCTTGCTTTTGGAATTGCTCTTTCAATCAACGGCAGTGGACCGGGAGACGGGATTCCAGATGGCCCTGACGACGATGCGGGTTACGGTGCTCCTAACGACTCCTGCAATGGAAACGGCCCGGGTTACGGAAAGCTTGACTCAAATGAGGACGAGATAGTCTTTGCGGAGCTCTCTTAATTGGGTCTTCTTGAAGATTGGTCTTGAAAGGGACCGGCTCATTACGGTCCCTTTCGCTTTGAGTAAGGGATCTTCCCGGGTCGATTCTTACCCCGTAGGAATTCATCCACTACATCAACTTCACCCGCTGGCGCTATTAGAGCTACGTTTCTAAGCAAACTCTAAGGTTTAACTAAGGAGTCTCTAAGAATGCGCCCGTAGACTGAGAATGTACTAAAAAACATATGGAGGTGTAGAAGGATGAAGAAAGTAGTTTTAATTACGATAGCGGTTCTTTTGATCGGTGGAATGACACTTGCAGTAGGTTACGGGACGAGAGCAATGCAGCGACTACAGGACACAGCTGCCTGTGAGAACTTCGTAGATGCAGACGGCGATGGAGTCAACGACAACTGCTCGAACGACGGCGTAAGAGTTATGACCAACCTCAAGGCTGAAGACGGAACAGGTTTCAGACATGGAGCGACAGGCGCAAAGGGTCCCGGACTCGGCAGAGGATTCGGAAAAGCAAGATAACCTTAACCCCTTCAATCAAGTAGGGCCCATTTGGGCCCTTTTTTAATGACGGGCATTGGAAAAGACCTCATGTGAGTCTACGACCATAGTCAAATAAGTCAGCGATGCCCTGCACAACTCTTCTCCCTCCAGATGCACTCGAATTCCGTTTTCGCTAACATTGAGACATGACTCTCCAGAAGAGCGAAACAACACCTAAAATGTATATAATTCTTCTACAATGTCTAAAGTGTTGTTTCTAACAGCCTGAATGAATCGGTTTCTATCAATGTTGTCAACAAACCGCTAGTGAAGAATCTCTGGTGGAGGAGGAGGAAAGTGGCATGATAATCAGAACTCAGGATGCGGACTACAAATCCTTTACGCGGAACAGGCTAACGATATTCGAACACAGGAGAAAACCGTTACTTGATCAGCTTGAGAGAATCAAGAATGAAATCGACAAACTGAGACCTGAGGAAGAGACCAGGAAACTTCGGGGAGCGGGTGGGGTACCAGCCGCAAAGCAGGAAGAAAAACCGCTAATTAGCAAGATGGAAACCTACAGCGAAAGAAGATGTAGGGAACTTGAAGCCAAGCAGCAAGAGGTGGAGGAGAAACTTGAGGCTCTCGACATCGAAGCGGAGGATATTGAACTGAAAGCTCTTGCTGAAGAGACAGAATATCTGGATAAGAAGAAGGCTGAGTATCTCGAAGCTCTGGAGAAGGCCAAGAAGAAGTTCGAAGCCGATTGGTATTTGACCAATATAGAACTCAAGTATTCGGAGGAAGATTACATTCACAAATTGCTGAAACGACTGGAATCACTGGGAGAAAGACAGAAAGAAATCAACGATCTCAGGACCTATCGAGAAAGGAAGAACAGACAGGGGGCAGTCGGCGGAAGGTTGGTTGGCGCCCCCAAAGATCAGAAGAACGATTCAAGGAGAGCAGCAGCAGATTCAACTACCGAAAAGGGGCCGCTCACTCCTCAGGATGAGGACCAGTCAACGATAATGAGAAGAAGGGGCGGCGGAAGAATTGAGCGCGACGATAAATAGATATTTTTTCTGTCGCCAGTGAAAGCATAAGAAGTTGTTCTTGTCGATTTACAAGCAGGTTGGGTTTTATCACAGAACATAATAATAGTGTAACAAAATACTTTATTTTCTTTATTCTGTTTGTCTTATGGGTGATTTGTGACGAAGCGCGCTGGAGTGAATCCACTTAAGTGCACTTTTTTGATTACCGGAACGGTTAGTGAAAGCAAGGAGAACAGCAGGGGTTACTAGATGTGGAAGATTCCAGAAGGTGAATGAGAGAAGCGAAATTCATTTCTTGAGTCCAGTGTCATGTGCTCTCTTCTGACGGCGGGTTCATAGTCTTCACTCTGACTATCTTGTGCAGTCGCGATCAGAGAGAGGTTTTCTTTGCTGTCAATAGCTTTGCTATCATGAAAGCCGATTATGAAAACAAGACGACAGACTGACAGTATTGCTTATCATAGCCGCGGTGCTTTCCTCCAAACAACGCCTTAAAGCTGATCTTCAGATCGGCTCCTGTTTGGCCCCGAGAAACTATATGGGCTGAGAACTATCTCTGGTTTATCTGTCGAACATCGGCTTGTCGAGACTTCCATCTTTGCTGTATCCATACTCTTCCCAGTAACCCCTGTACTTGTCGTTGCCCGACAGCTCTATCTCT
Source organism: Mesotoga sp. UBA5557 (assembly GCF_002425715.1). NCBI lineage: Bacteria > Thermotogati > Thermotogota > Thermotogae > Kosmotogales > Kosmotogaceae > Mesotoga > Mesotoga sp. UBA5557. Next base: position 970 of record NZ_DIMV01000006.1, on the reverse strand, counting down.
TCGACCCATCGCGCCCACTTGTAGCCCCACTTGTCTTCGGCAACCACTATGAACGGGAAACCCTGGGCCGGAGGTAGTTCGATTCCGTTCAGTTTGTCGGCCAGAATGATGTTTCTCTCTCTTATGTAGTCGAGAGTGAGGCTTGTCGTATAGCCATCAGTTGACTTGAAGATCACATTAGTTACCCTGTCGTCGGGCTCTGCTCTGTCAATCATTTCCACAAGCGGAATACCTTCCCAGAGCATCTTTGCTGTCCACCCCTCGACACAGTGAAGTATAACCAGCTTCTGAATGTGCTGAAGATCCTGCAACTCCGAATAAGTAAGAATGTACGGATTTTCTGCGAGACCTCCAATCTTTAGGAAGTATTCTTCTATATTCACGTACTGCACGCCCTTTATCGAGTTCTCTCTGAAAGCACCGAGATCGTCGAGTTTGATCCCCTGATACTCCGTGACAACTACTTCTTGTGGAGAAGAGCCATTTGCAACATTGGCAACTCCTAACACGATAATGACCAATGAGATAATACCTATTAGAATGAGAACGGGTATCTTCAAGAAAAGCCTCTCCTTTTTATTTAGTATCGTTCTAATTAGATGACTTCTAAGGACTATTGGTTCAGAAGAAGATGTTATTCCAGTCAGATCGTTATCAGGAGCACCAATTGGTCTGGAAAGAATATCTTCGAAAGGAGAGAAAAAAGAGGCAGTCACTAACAATCTCTTGGTAAGGATTTAGAAGCTCTTGAATTATAACCTTCATCAAAGAAAGAAGATCCTCGCTCTGGAACCAAGAATAGGTTTTTTCTCTAACACCGTCAACGGATAACCAGTCAATATCGCTCTTCCTGCGACTTACCTCCAACCTCTATTCTCCCCTTCTCAGCTCCCCTTAGACCCCCTTAAAGGGTTCTGGTGAGTAGCCCAGGGGGATTTCACCCCCAGGCTCTCTCAGAACCGGACTTGAA
>NZ_DIMV01000047.1:196-5872 GCF_002425715.1 Mesotoga sp. UBA5557 | reverse complement strand
CTTGTTCGCGGCATCGATCTTCGATGGTTGTGCTAAGAGCTTTGTTGCTTTGTCCAGCATCCTCCGAAAAGAGCTTTCTCTAATGGTCTTACCCATCACCCATACCTCACAACGCACCAACCATGAGCCCGACGCTGCGCGTACAGGGTATTGGTTCGTAAAAGAGTGTTGATCGTTCGTATTCAGCTCTAGATACGGAGTTTAAGTTCTCCCTTCCCATCATGCCAAACACACTTAATACGTCATTCTGAGCCTGACTCAGAATCTGCTTTCTCAACAGTAAGGAACGAGATTGCTTAATTTCGCTTTTCTGTCCTTTGAAACACTCTCACAGACTTTTATCTTTGATTTCTCGTTTAGTGTGAAAAATGGAGTCTGACCCTATTTAACTAAAGGGCTCCGCTTAACCTTTCTTTTCTGTCCTAAGAAATGCCCTCACAGATTTTTATCTTTGATTTCTCGTTTAGTGTGAAAAATGGAGTCTGACCCTATTTAGGCCCATTTAGAATGCTTCTTATGCAGTTCACACTGATCCGTCTGCAGAATTAGGAGTCTTACCCATTCATTTAGTAATTCAAGCAGGACTAGTTTCTGATCATTCCCTTGCAGTATTTTATGACTTTTTTCTCTCCAGTTTCTTTCCAGCAGGGTTCCTTGTGAGATAGAGATGAGAGCTGACTGCTTGTAAGGTGACCATATCTTTTCACAACCGTCTCGATGATCTCCTCTTCTTCGGCGAGCAAATGATCGGTCTTTGCCGTTCCTTTGATCATCACAGAGGCTTTCTTGCCTTCTTCGACCACTCCGGCTTCTTTAAGGTAAGAGACAACATCTTCATACTTCACGGGCGTAGGCCCATAGAGATTGGCAATATACCTGAGACCGGTAATGGATATCCCCCTTCTCTCGAATGATAGTGTATCGGAGTAGAACATAAGCTTGAACAATTTCATGTGATCCAGAGGTCCTATCTCGGAAAGGAAACGCCCCACGACTGCACTCAATGTTTTTCCTGAAAAGACCTTGAAGCCATTGAGGCACGATTCGGTATTTCCGTGAGCTTCAATAATCATACTCTCTCTAAGAGAAAGCCGGGATTCATTTCCAATGCTGGTCTTGCCGACTATTCTGTCTCGATCGTCCGGCGAGATCCTTCCCTGGACCGCAGCAGAATTGACAAAAGAGATGAAGTCCTCTCCGCCTGGAATTATGTGATTTGTGTAAGATCCGAGAAGCCTGTCTGAAAGAGCTCTGGAGCCGTCTTCAAGCTTAGAAACCAGGGACTTCGTCCTTCCCAGCAGGAGCGCTATCTCTTCTTGAGTGAGGTTCAGATTCTCTCTGGCTTTCCTGAGATCTTCCGCCGATGGGATGCAATGGACCTTCTCATAATCGTCCCAGATCTTCTTCCAGGCTTCATCGAGAGATCGGGCATCTACATATGAACTTCCACATTCATCACATTTATAGACATCGTAGGAAAGTCTGACTTGACTTCCCTTGAAACTCTCGATGCTCTCTTCCTTAGATAGGCGCATTTCCCTTCCACATTCGGGACATCTCATGAAAATCAACTCCCGTACTCTGCAAGATGCAAAGATAGACAGATCAGCCTTTCCTTAAAGCTATAACTCAGCTTGAAATAGACTTTGTCTTTGTATTCATAGTCTTCTGGGGCCAAAAATTCATCATCGGTAATATCAAGTTCTCTGAGTATTGATTCGAGCGGTAAGTATTTCCAGACGACAATCGTAAATGTATCTCTTTGATTATCATCCTTGATCTCATCGGGGCAGATATCGCTCGCCACCTTCCACGTGGCCTCAAGCACATCATAATGCTCTCTTATTCCTGACTTGTAGAAAGCATTCATCAGATCTATGTTCTTCTTCGCATCACTGAGCAAGTAGATATTGCATTCCCGGTTTTCAATAATCTCTTGTATTCTGTTCCTAAGCACATTGAAGAACAGCTTATTCATCATCAGATCCATGCTCTTCTCCTAGATTATATATTGTTTATGTCAACTTTGTCAACAAAAAACACTTTTGTCACGGTTCCATCGCTCAAGCGGTCCGAAAAGAATACATCCAAACGTTCACTGAATTCCAGCACTATCTTAGTGACATAGTTCTTATTCCGCGTCTCGATCGGCAATTCAGTTTGCCCAGTTTCTCGACCTTGCTTTATCGTAGATGCTCAGCTTACAGAAGATGCGAGTCTTGACAGCCGATTTGAATGAAATGTAAAAAGGCGAGTCTGCTACGAAAAAGAGTTATGCCTAATCTTCCGCACTCTCGCTGTAGTCCTCTAATACATCGTCCGAAAGATGTGCAAGATGAGAAAGAGAAGCTATCTCTCTTACGCTTTCGTACGAAAGGTATGTGCAGGTTTCAAACAAAGGGCCACGTTCTAGCAACGAAAAAACAGGTCTTTGCAGTTCTTGAAAGACCTTGTCCTTTCTGGAGAATGGAGCTACTATGTGAAGCTTAATGTCCATATTCGGCTGAAGCGCCAGCAGATCGGCCATTCTGAGAATACCGGAGTAGATTGAAGTAGTATGCTCTACCTCGAAAGCCCTCTTGATAGATCTTCCTTTCAACCACAGAACATCTATCTGCTCTATAGTCTTTAGGGTAGTCTCATCGTAATTAAGTGGTAGCCTATCCAGAATAGCCAGGTTGCGGGTCTTACATTCAGAAAGTACTCTGCTTTGGTCGTTTCTGGGAATCCATATCTTCATTCCCATCTTAGCGCCAATATCTGCCAGTAAGGCTTGAATCTTAATTGACTCGCGCACATCGGCTTGCTCAGTTATCGTTTCTTTATCTTCAGAGTCCTCGTCCGTTGGGACTGATACAGGTATGTCTTTATTTTCAACTCTGACTCTAGGTAGTAGATACTTCTTGTAGGCTTCGACGTCGTATGCGAACAACCTCCCGGAGTGTTCCTGATTTGATAGGACTGCTTCCAAGAACTCACCGTCTTCGTCATCCAGTCTAACAAGACTACCCCTGACCTTCCCGGTCCAGGCATTCGAGTTCGGCGGAAGGTCTCTGGTGAAGGATAATCCCTTCCATATCTCAGGCTCGTGTATTGGCAAGGCTTTCTCAACTTCTAACCAGACCAGTGGCTTGACTTTGAACCTTACTATAAACGGGTCGTTTGCTTCATAGAAACGGGGAGAATCATCAATAAAAGGCTTGCTGGTCACTTCTAGTACACCAATCCAGCGAGAGAGTCTGGTCAGGTAACATATAAGTTTATCCCCGATATTAACTTTGTTTGCCAAATTTCTGTGCCGTATACGAAATCCGGAAATAGTTCTATCTGACTTTGAAAAAGCTTCATATGTTTCTGGCGAAAACAGATCAATATAATACGCCATTTCAACCATCACCTGCCGGCCTTTTTCAATTCTTCTAAATCACCAGTGCCTTATCCTGCTGTTTGGAATATGTCTCTGTGTTTTTTTATTGGAAGATCCGATTATTCGCAAAGCTGGGTACCTTTAACACTATAATAGTCGATGTTACAAAACAGACCAAATACGCCAAAAATTCATCATCGGTAATATCAAGCTCTCTGAGTATTGACTCAAGCGGTAAGGATTTCCAGACAACAATCGTAAATGTATCTCTTTGATTATCATCCTAGAAGCGTCTTTATCGGATCTTCAGAATCATCTAGAATGTCGTCTTCGAATGTCAGCAGGTCGTCTTTAAGCTGAAGCATCTTCTCGTCCTTCGAAGAAGAGAGGAGTTCAATAATCTCATCAAACGTCTTCTTCCGTCTGCTTGCGTCGATCTCCTGGAGCATCTTCCATACTCTGTCGAACATGATCACTGTAATCACCCCCGGTGCTTTATATCTCTGCACTGAGAGCAGTCATCTCTCCTTTGGCTTCAACTTGAACACGATCACTTTGCGGAGATTGCCTTTGGTGTGCTGGCCCTCTCTACGAAATCATCGACATATTCCAGCTCTCCAAGGTATTTGACGAATCCTTTACTGACTTTCTGAAAGAATGTAGAGATTTCCCTTTCTCTCTTTGGGTTTTGATAGCCTTGTTACCTCTTACAAACTCCATATCGCCTTCTTGGCCTTCACCATAATAGAGAAAGTATCCATTCTCCCATCGATCGTTGTAACCGTACTCCTCTCCCGAAAAGCCTGTGAATATGAAAACCATGTCATGTTTGGCAGGATATGCTATCCCGCTCTGTCTATTCCCTCCATACTCTTCATGAATCAGCGATCGCTTGTAGACCTCGCCCTTCTTCAACTCCAAAGCTTCACCTCCTAGCCTGTTTCCGCTTTCAATTTCTCAACGATCTCCTTGTAGTTTTCGCGGCAGTATGACCTTCCGCCCAGAAGCTCCGAATTCTTCCTGCAGCTCCTTTTGATTCTGATCGATAACTCTTTGAATGTACATCAGCGGTTAGGATTGGAATCGAGTTCTTCCCGAACTTCTTCCCTATACTTCTGATATCTCTTGAATTCCAGACCGTAGCTCTCGGCCAATCTCTTTGCCTCAATAGGCAGCAGACCATCGACCAGAATAACTCCGTGACTGGCCCCGTGCTTCGAGAGAGAAGCGGCGAGACTCTGCACTTCGGACTTATGAATTTCATCATTGCCCTCTCTTATAGAGAAGACCGTCTTTTCTCCGAAGATCTCCGCGATAAGATCAACGGAGGAATAATCGCCCCTCGGAGGAAAATCACAGGAAACTCCGTAGCTCTCTAGAAAGTCCTTAAGTTCGAGAACGAGAAGGTTTCTGAGAGTCTTTACATTTCGTCCGGGCTTCAAATAACGTCTGATCCTGAACGAAACGAGATTCACAGCGATGATCTGCGCAACGAGCAGACCAATAACCACCTGATAAGGGATCACATAAGCAAGCGCAATGATTGCAGCCGACACCACCCACCAGTACTTCCTGAAGTAGTATAGAATCATAGGGTTTTTCCTGTCACTTCATGTCCACTTCGATCGAAATCCACTTCCACACCTCGTCTAGGAAACGCATCGAATATCAATTCAGCTATTCTTCAAAGAACCGCGAAATACCTCTTTATCTTCTGTGCCATGAGATAACGCCGCTCTTCAAGGAATTCCTCGTAGTCGTCTATTGTCATGTTCACAATATTATCAGGGATGCAGTTCATCTTCCAGTCTTGGAGAATTTCATCTTTGCAGGTAATGCCGCCATCTTGAAACCTCATTGAGTGATTCTCTCCGGTCGCATGTGCTTGCTCGATATCATAGAAAGTAATGAATATGGAAAAAGCGAGTCTGTCCCGGTTAAAGTTCCGTCCCGGTTAAAGTTCCATAAGAAAGGGAATCCCGGGGAGAATTATTTCCATGAGAACCCTGAGGGGTAATCTAGAGTGGAAAAAAAGGAAATATCCCATGGAGCCTAAAAGTCAGGGCGGCGTTTCCCATCGTTATTCTAGTAAAGCAGTAGCAAAAAGCCCCACCCGATATTTATCGCGTCTCGCCTTCGAGGTGTCCCCACAAGAACAATCCTCTCGCAATCTCCTTCTATTAATTTCAGCGCTTCTCTTCTCTCAATTCTCCAGCCTCACACGCATTACGGCTACTTGAGGATCGAGGATAACTACAGGGACTTTTCTGAGAGACTATTCATAGCGCGCTCGAGATGTTGTCTATAGG
>NZ_DIMV01000047.1:0-139 GCF_002425715.1 Mesotoga sp. UBA5557 | reverse complement strand
CAATAGCTTCCAGGGACTGCAAGTCATAGCGTGATTTCTTCTGTGCTTAAGACTCTTCAGATTTTGTCTACTGCTCTCCAAAAGGCAACGTTCAAGTCCCACTTAGCTACAATAAAGGGAGTCACCTTTTTCGCAGATT